>JAOUOM010000323.1 GCA_029880385.1 Cyclobacteriaceae bacterium
GTTTGGGACTGACCGTGACTTTAAGGGGAGGTTGTATAATCTGGTTTATGGAAATGATGAAAGCAATACGGATGTATTTGTTTATTATGCAGGCCATGGTGCACCTGATGTAAACACACAAACGGGTTTTTTCCTGCCTATTGATTGCGAAACGGATTACATCAACATAACTGCTTATAGCGGGGATCAATTATTTAATAACCTGGCCAAGATCAATGCCCGCTCTACCACAGTTGTTTTGGATGCGTGTTTTTCAGGAAATGGGATCATCAAAGGTTTGTCCGCAGTAGCCATTAAACCCAAAGACTTTAGCAGTATCCCCAATGGGGTGGTGTTGTCGTCCTCTTCCGGTACCGAGCCTTCGGCATGGTTTGAGGAAAATAACCATGGGCTGTTTACCTATTATTTTCTAAAAGCAATCCATAACGGAAATGCAGATACCGATGCCGATGGCAACCTGACAGCCAATGAGATATACCAGTATGCGTCAAATAACGTGACCAGAAAAGCGAGAAGCCTTCGAAACCTGGATCAGCACCCTACCATTCAGGGCGATGCACGCAACAATGTATTGGTTAAGTTTTCAAGTCCTTCGGTCAACGATGAGGAATAAGGTGATGATTCTCAGGTGATCTGATAGGGAATCATACGTTGAAGATGGGGTTTGGCGTAGTTATTGCCATTCAAAAACAGATGTTTCAAACGAATTTTTATGTACAATAAAGCGATAGTCTCCTTCCTGGCCTTTTTATTTTTCCTGCCCGCATTTTCGCAAAAAATAACCCGTGTGACAGGAACCTATAAAATGAAGATTGAGTCACACATGTCCGAAATGCAGGCACGCCAGTTTGCGCTTAAACAAGCCCAGATTGAAGCTATGAAAGATGCATTCGGCACGAGGATCGGAATGATGAATCAAACAAGGATGGAAACCACCAACGGAAAAACCAATACCTCGTTTAGCAGTGTGGCCAACAGCCTGGTAAAGGGCATCTGGCTCAAGGATCTAAAAGAGCCGGAAATCAGGATTATTAACCAGGGTGATGAACGATGGATTGTCGTAGATGTCGAAGGTCGTGCCCGCAACCTTGATAAGGCCGGTGTACAGTTTGAAGCCAAACCACTGAAATGTGCCGAAAACCTGGCTTGTGCCGGGCAGGAATTTCGGGAAGGCGAACAGATTTACCTGTACTTCCGAAGCCCCGAAGATGGCTACTTAAGTGTGTATATTGATGATCAGACCAATTGTCAGATGTTGCTCCCCTATCAAAGTATGAATAGCCGTACATTGAAAGTGGAACGGGATAAAGAATACATATTATTTAGTTCCAATCCCAAATTCAACTATACGGGAAACATAGGTGATGTGGATGAATATATCATGAATACGAACTTTGACTATGAGGTAGACCTGCTGTATGTGGTATTTTCGACCGAAGACTATTCCCGTACCACGCTTGATTCCAAAGCCGGCTACCCCAAATACACGTCTTCTTCAAATTTCCGGGAATGGCTGGGAGAGGTCATGAGTTATGAAAACATGTACCTGGAAGTCATCGATATTTCAATATCAAAGTAATATGAGAAAACTCCTGACTGTTATTTTCCTCATCCCGCTGTTTTACCTTTTTGCCCAACCGGAGGGTGCTTTTTTGGTGGTTGATCCACAGGGCCATAATGCAGTGGTCAATGGCATGGCGTATAGCCCCCTTACCCATGAACTGATCACGGTAAGTGATGACAAAACCATCCGGTTTTGGGAATTAGAGGATCAGGTACTCAATCGTACGTTTCGGGTACCCTCCCGTCCCAATGGGCCGGAGGGCATGCTTTATGCCAGCAGTCTTTCCCCTGATGGCCGGTGGCTGTCTGTGGCCGGGTATACCGCGGATAATGACATCAAAATCATTGATATCCAGTCATCTGAAATTGTCGATGTTTTGGTTCGGCATCAAAATGTAGTTACTGATCTGGAATTTTCACCGGATGGAAATATGCTGGCAAGTGCAGGAGCCGACAACCGCATCGTATTGTGGGAAAAAAGTGGCTCTTCCTATGTATACAAGCGCACCCTGAGCAAACACCAGCAGCGCGTCAATGACCTTGAATTTTCACCAGATGGATCCAAAATCGTTTCAGTTTCCGATGATGCGACGATTTGTGTATGGGATTTAAAACAGACAGAAGAAAATGAACCGGTAGTCTTACAAAACCACCTGGGTCCCATCAAAAAGGTAAGCGGAAGTCCGGTCGGGTTTCTGACAGGTGGCGAAGACGGAATTTTGAATTTATGGAGCTGGCAAGGCGGATTAATCCGTCAGGTCACGCAATTTTCTTCGCCCGTGGTGGCGATTGAAACGTCACCTTTTTCGCCCGTGGCATTTGTATCGGCCGACAGGCAGGTACTGATCCAGTTGGATAACCCCTCTGCAATGAAAACGGTATTTAGCACCAACCGTAATGTCACGTCGGCAGTCTTCCAAAGCAAGGATTGGCTTTTGCTGGGACAGGGTCGTGAAGGAAATGTGATAGGGGTAAAACTTTCCAACCTGGCACCCGAGTATGCCATGACGGGGAATGGCCGCACTTTTGGTTCATTGAAAATAAAAGGGAATTACCTGGGACTGGTACGGGAAGGACAGACTAACCCGGAATCCCTTTTTGATTTTGAGAAGGGGAAAATCAATCGCGACAAATCAGAATTGACAGGCTTTAACGGTCCCAACCTGAGCGATGGGACTTTCCGGTTTACAAAAATTGGCACATCCCAGCTTTCGTACGGGTCAGACTTTTCGATAACCAACGACCGGAATGACGGGCGGATACTCTGCTATACGCTGCTTAGTGATGGGAACATTGTGGTGGGTAGTGATCGAACGCTGAAAATATATAGTGCTTCCGGCCGCCTTATCAAGACATTGTCCGGCCATAACGGGCAGGTTTTATCTGTTGTGGCCAATAAAAATTATTTCTTTACCTATGGTGGTGATCAACTCATTAAGGTTTGGAATATCCGTGACCATTCGCTTGCCTATAATTTGTTTGTGACAAAGGACTATGAATGGATTCTTTGGAATACCAGTGGCCGGTACACGGCCTCGGCAGGAGGGGAGAAATTCCTTGTTTGGCAGGTAAACAAAGCGGTCGATCAACTGGCCGAATTTTTTGATGTCAGTACCTATCAAAAGGACTATATGGCTTCTTCGGTAAGTGAAGTAAGTGAAAGTGCAAATGATGAAGCCGCTCAGTCAGAGGCATTGCCATTCAAGCCCTCGATCACATGGAAGTTACCGGTAGCCTATCAATCGACCGTGACGTCTAATACCGTACGGATTCAGGCATCCATCATCAGTGCCGAAACGGTATTGAAAGTCCGGATACTGGTGGAAGGAAAACCACTACCGATCACAAGGGGTGTGTCTGTCCTGACAGAAATAAATGAGATTATTCCCATTACATCGTATAAAACCACTGTACAGATATTTGCCAGTACAGAAAATGCAAAAATCATCTCAGAGAAAAGGGTATTTATCAATCCGGCATTTGAAGGCAGCAGTGAAAGTAGTCTGACCATTATGGACGTGAAGGATAAGCCTGATTTGTATTACCTGGGAATCGGGATTTCCGAATTTCAAAATCCGTCATTCAACCTGACGTTTGCCGATGATGATGCCCGGTCCTTGTATTCGACTTTTGCCGATAAAAAAAGCCCGGCATTCAATAACTTTTATGGTACCAATCTCCTGAACGGGGAAGCGACCAAAGAAAATATATTGGCAGCCCTGCGTGACATCACGACCAAAGTGACTCCCCGTGACCATGTGGTGCTTTTCATTGCCAGTCATGGGATCAACAGCAATGGACTTTACTACGTCTTGCCCACCGATGCCCGTGAATCCGATCTGAAGGGGACATGCCTCAACTGGAATGAAATTGCTTCGATCCTTTC
>JAOUOM010000324.1 GCA_029880385.1 Cyclobacteriaceae bacterium
TTTTAGACAACCAGGGAGTAAAGCTGCTCATTGCCATTGATGAGTTTCAGCAAATACTGAATTATCCCGAAAAAAACACCGAAGCATTGCTGCGCTCGATCATTCAGGATCTTCACTACATCAATTTCATTTTTAGCAGGAGTAACCAACACCTGATTGCGATGATATTCAATCACGCAGGTCGCCCATTTTTTTCCAGTACGCAGTTTTTGTCCCTTACGCCGATTGACCGGAGTGCGTATACCGATTTCATTAAATACCATTTTGTATTGGCTGAAAAATCCATAGCAGAAGATGCCATTGCATTTTTGTTGGAATGGACACGCACTCATACCTATTACACGCAGGTCGTCTGCAACCGGCTGTTTGTTTTTACACACGTTTCCATGGAACAGGTGAAAGAAGCGTGTATCAGCTTATTGCAGGAGCAGGAACAGGTTTTTTATCAATACCGACAATTGCTCACCGGGCCGCAGTGGAAATTGCTTTGGGCCATTGCACAGGAAGAAAAGGTTTATCAGATCACCAGTGGGTCGTTTATCGGGAGGTATTCCTTAGGTACTGCCCCTACCGTGAAGCGTTCGCTTGAGGCGTTATTGACCAAGGAAATGATTTATCGTCAAAATGACGGAAGCGGTAGTTATTACCAGGTATATGATTGTTTTCTGTCCCGGTGGCTGGAGCAATATTGAGACCTCAGCACCAAGCCATGATTTCATTTGAATTTCCTGCCGATTCTGCGGATATCGTTTAACTTGTCCGGTTGGTAAGGCCATCGTCTGTTGGCTTGAAGTGAGCGGCCATGGAAAAATGCGGTACCGTGGCATAAAAAATATTGTGACCGGGAATGGCTTTGGTATGCATTGTCATTATCTTAAACACCTAATAACACGATAAAAAATGGGATACATAGTTGCACTTGACCAGGGAACCACCAGTTCCCGAGCCATACTTTTTACAGAAAAAGGCGCGATCGAAGGTATCAGGCAAAAGGAATTCACCCAGCATTTTCCGCGGCCGGGCTGGGTAGAGCATGATCCGGAGGAGATATGGGCATCACAATTGGAAGTTTTTGAGGAATTGCTGGCCAGCCATCAGATTAGTCCCCAGCAGATCAGCGGGATCGGTATAGCCAATCAGCGGGAAACCACTGTGGTCTGGGATGCAGAGACCGGTCTGGCGATTTACCCGGCAATTGTCTGGCAGGACAAACGGACATCTGATTTTTGTGAAAAATTAAAGGAAAAGGGCCTTAGCGAAAGCGTACGCAATAAAACAGGTTTGGTGATAGACTCCTATTTTTCGGGAACCAAAGTCAATTGGATACTCGATCATGTGGACGGTGCCAGGGATAGAGCCATGGCCGGGAAACTGCGTTTTGGTACGATTGACAGCTGGCTGATGTGGAAGCTGACGAAAGGGAGCGTACATGCCACTGACGATACCAATGCCTCGCGCACGTTGATGTATAACATCCATAGCAGTCAATGGGACGCGGACATGCTACGCGAGCTGGATGTGCCAGTTTCCATGTTGCCTGAGGTACATCCTTCGTCTTATTATTATGGTGAATTTGAATACAACGATGTGAATATCCCCATCCTCGGGGTAGCAGGCGACCAGCAGGCGGCATTGTTTGGTCAGGCCTGTTTTGATGCAGGTATGGCAAAAAACACCTATGGAACGGGTTGTTTTATGCTCATGAACATGGGCAAGGAGAGCACAACCTCGGCAAACGGATTGCTTACTACGCGTGCATGCTCAGTCGACCATCAGCCTGTCTATGCGCTGGAGGGAAGTGTTTTTATTGCAGGGGCAGCCATCCAATGGCTTAGGGATGGCCTTCAGTTAATTACCGACGCGGCAGAGTCCGAAGCCTGTGCCCGGGAGGTATCATCAACTGACGTAATCATGGTGCCCGCTTTTGCCGGACTGGGCGCACCGTACTGGGATCAATATTCGAGAGGGGCAATCTTTGGTTTGACCCGGGATGCAGGCAAAAATCATCTGGTAAAGGCTGCACTGGAGTCTATTGCCTTCCAATCGCGGGATGTACTCATGGCCATGCAGGAGGATAGCGGGATAGCCATTAAAAGTCTGATGGTAGATGGAGGTGCTACGGCCAACCACTATCTGATGCAGTTTCAGGCCGATATACTGGGAGTGGAAGTGGATCGACCGGTGGTGACAGAATCAACCGCACTCGGGGCTGCTTATCTGGCAGGCTTAAAGGCCAGAATTTGGACAATGGACGATTTGAAAACATTGCGAAAGACCGAAAAACATTTTAGGCCGGAAATGGAACCTTCGGTACGGGAGGATTTATATAAAAACTGGAAAAAGGCCGTGGAGCGCACGTTTCAATGGATCAAAGACTAACATGAATTGTTTTAATACACTGGACCGGCCCCTGTTGGTCCAAAAAATAAACCAGTCTGTTTACGACCTGCTCATCATTGGGGGCGGGATTACAGGTGCAGGTATCGCATTGGATGCCGCTTCAAGGGGCTTTCGGACATTGCTGATCGAAAAAAATGATTTTGCTTCCGGTACATCCAGTAAATCAACCAAGCTGATTCATGGAGGGTTGCGTTATCTCAAGCAATTTGAAATTGCCCTGGTGAGGGAAGTGGGGCTTGAACGGGCCATTATCCATCGGCTGGCCCCGCACCTCGTCAAATCAGAAAAAATGTTGTTGCCCCTGATCAAGGATGGAACCTATGGCAAAATACTAACGTCCGTAGGTCTTATGGTCTATGATGTATTGGCCGGGGTGGAAAAAGCCGACCAGCGCAAAATGCTCACAAAGGAAGAAACCCTGGAGGAGGAAATGCTCATTGACGAATCAATCCTCGAAGGAGGTGGGATTTATGCCGAATATCGTACCGATGATGCCCGCCTCACAATCGAAGTGTTGAAAACGGCGGCTTCCTATGGAGCAGATATTATCAACTATGCAGAAGCGTTGGACTTTAACTATGAGGCAGGAACGATTGCGGGTATCCGCTGGCGCGATAACCTGAACAGGGCTGAGAACAACACCAAAGGGACATACACAGTAAGTGCCACAGGACCCTGGGTCGATGAATTACGGGCTAAAAACAAATCCCTGACAGGCAAGCGGCTCCATCCGACAAAAGGGGTACACATTGTGGTGCCACATGAGCGGTTCCCGGTGCGCCATGCCATTTATTTTGATGTTCCCGATGGTCGGATGATTTTTGCCATTCCACGGGGTAGGGCAACCTATGTGGGAACCACCGATACCGACTACTTTGGCGATTTGAATGATGTGCGGGTCACCAGGGAGGATGTGCAGTACCTCGTGGAAGGTGTAAACCATATTTTTCCTAAAGTTAATTTGTCGGTAGAGGAAGTGGAATCTACCTGGGTAGGATTGCGTCCGTTGATCGGGGAAGAGGGAAAAGAGGCCTCTGACCTGTCGCGCAAGGACGAAATTTTCGAGTCGGATACCGGGCTGCTTTCCATTGCCGGAGGCAAGCTGACGGGATACAGGAAAATGGCTGAACGTATCGTAAACCTGATTGTGGAAAAAGAAAAAGCAGAAAAACCCTGCATGACAGAATGGATCTCATTGAATGGAGGGCTTTTTAAGGGTTCTGTCGAGGTGGATACCTATACGCGGCAAGTAGAACGAAAGCTTCAAAACGAGGGGTTGGCACATCTTGCGGCCTATTTGGTGGGTAATTATGGTCGACAAACCGATTTGATCCTCGAACATTTCAACGCTTTGGATGGGCATATACCGGATGTAAGGCTTGGCCTGGCCGAACTGGAATTTTGTGTACATAATGAGGCTGTGTTTTCAGCTCTGGATTTTCTGGAGCACCGTACCGGACGCCTGTTTTTTGACATTCACTCCATTTCCTTTTTGAAGGAACCGGTTTTGGATTTTCTGACCAATTTTTTTAACTGGACGGATGAAAA
>JAOUOM010000325.1 GCA_029880385.1 Cyclobacteriaceae bacterium
AACAGATCAGCGAATGCCCCAAATGACTGGTATTGAATTTTTAAAGGAAACCATCCCTACCCACCCCGAAACCGTACGGATGATCCTTACCGGGTTTAGTGATGTAAAAGACATTATCGCCGCCATCAATGACGGTAAAGTCTATGCCTACATCACCAAACCCTGGCACAAAGACGAGTTAAAAATTTCGATCGATAATGCACTGGACAAGCTCCTGGAAAAAAAGAGAACAGAAGAGGAAATAGATGCACTAAAAAAAGAAATTGAACGACTTAATAAAGTGATTGAAGAATTTAAACAAAATGTTTAAGAAAACAAATTGAAAAGCGTATGAAAGGAACGATACATTATTGTCTGGAAGGCACAATCATAAAAAACCACGGGGAAAAAGCCTGGCAAAACTGCATGAAAGCGGCAGGCCTCCCTTCTGATTACACGTACATTACCAAGATCAGGGACGATATAGACGAAAAGGAAAGTATCAACCTTTTCGTCACATGTAGCAAAAGTCTGAATATACCGCTTACTGAACTTTTTGATCAATTTGGTGCTTACTGGTGTTGTCATTATGCCCCGGAAATCTATGCGGCCTTTTTTGTAGGAATCAAATCGACAAAAAATGCGATTACCAAACTGGATTGGGTACATGACCGGGTAACCCGTCATATTCCAAATTCCAACCCGCCCCGCTTTATCTACAATTGGCTGAATGATGACAAATTACAACTAACCTACCAGTCAGAAAGAGGATTGATCGACTTGTTTATTTCCCTAATCAAGGGGCTGAATACATGTTTTAAAGATACCTGTAGAATCACAAAAAACAGCCCGACCCAACTGATCCTTGAATTTGGAGATGACATTACCCAAACAGAACTGATTGACCTTACCTCCTAAAGGTAAGGCTGTCAGCGGGTGAATAATTTCTTCTAGTTGACCAGGGCTGCCAAAGCGGCCTCATAGTCCGGCTCTGTCCCGATTTCGGGTACAAGTTGGACATACCGGATGGTTCCGTCTTTTCCAATTACAAATACAGATCGCGCATTTAACCCTTTTAACGGACTATCAAGTAACTCCACTCCATAGTCGTTTCCAAAATCGCCACCATCGCGAAAATTTGATAAAGTCACAACCCGGTCAATACCCTCTGCTCCACAAAAACGATTTTGTGCAAACGGTAAATCCTTCGAAATACATAGGACAACTGTATTTTCCAAACCAGCGGCACGCTCATTAAACTTCCGGACCGACATGGCACATGTACTCGTATCCACACTTGGAAAAATATTAAGGATAATTTGCAGCCCCTTATAATCTGCAAGCGTAGATTCAGTCAGATTTGACCTCACCAATTGAAAATCCGGAGCTTTAGATCCTACAGTAGGTAAATTTCCGGATGTGTTTACCGGATTTCCTTTGAGTGTTACCTGCGCCATAATTGTCCATTTAAATACACATGTAAACTACAAAAAAAGAAGTGTGTGAACGTAATTTATGGTGAAAATTTACTCCTCCTGCATGGTTTTTCACTGTAGGTACACGGCAACCGGATCGGACAGCAAGTAAAAAACTATAGTTTTTTTTATTAAGAACGGTTTTGTTTGATAATGAAATGTGATCCTTTCTATTTTTTCTTTATTACTTACTAAATTGCAGAATTAAGTGTGCTTTTTACTATATTTATTGTTTCCAGATAGCTGAAATATATTCTTTCATGATTTCATCCGTACAATTACAAAAAATAACGCATTTTTTCCATATTCTTGACGTAAACAAGAATCAGGTGCTACAACTTGACGATTTCAGGATAGTTGCCTCGAAAATTTGTGACGCAGCAGGATTCCAAAGAGGGTCCGTGAATTATGAAAAAATCATCCGCCAATCATACCGGATATTTATTCAAATTCTGACAGACGTTGAAAAGGAAGATGAAATGGAAATAAAAGAAGACGAATGGATTCGTTTTTTTGAAATCCACCTGAATCCACAAAAAGAAACGGATGATACACTCATACAGGGATATGTAAACCGTATCGTCCATTATATATTCAACTTATATGACCATAACCTTGACGGGTACATCAGTCGTGAAGAGTATAAATTAATGTTTTCGATTTATCACATTGATCCGACCACATCCGAGGAGTCATTCAGCAAACTGGACCTTAACAACGACAATAAAATATCAAAAACCGAATTGATCTCATCCCTTACAGAATTTTTTACTTCCTCCGACCCACAAACTACCGGAAACTGGATTTTTGGCCCGGTCAAATTTACCTGATCCATAAAAACCGGTACCCGACAGTCGGACTGTCCGGGTATCGGTCGTTGTAGTTTATTGCAATTTGAAATACACAGGTACCACCATGCGTACTTTCACCGGCTGGCCACGTTGTTTCCCCGGGTTCCATCGCGGGGCCAGTTTCATTACCCGCAAGGCTTCCTCATCGCAACCTGCACCGATTCCTTTTATCACCTCGATTTCAGTGATTGAGCCGTCCTTGTCGATAATAAACTGGATAAAGACCTTTCCCTCTACTTCCAATTGCCTGGCTGGACGCGGGTATTTTATTTCCTTTGATAGAAAGGCATAAAACGCATCCATACCCCCTACTGGTTCCGGGTTTCGCTCAATTACGCCCGTTGTATATACAGGTTCTGGTTCCGGTTCGGGTTCCGGAATATCATAGGTGATATCAGGATCCGGATCAAAAACAATCTCCACCTCCGGCATTTCCATCTGATCCTCGCTACTCTCCACGACAACCGGCTGTACAACAACAGGTTTTGGTGGAGGTGGCGGAGGTGGTTGTACCGTCAGCACCACCAATTCTTCGGGTTCTTTTTCCCCAGAGGATTGATAGAGGTCAATCTTACGATAGGGTGTTTTCCATTCAAAAGCTGTGATCACCAATGAAAGGCTGATCATTAAACCAAGGGAAAGATGCATCCCTCTGTATCTTTCAATGACGAGTTTGGGTTCTTTTTTCTGTTCCATCGTTATAGTATTTGGTTTACATTGGAAAATGGATATTCAGTGGGGTAGGGCTGAATAGGCTGACTCTTCACACTAAACAACAGGACCACCAGTAGAATCAATAAAATGACAAAAACCAGGACGTTCCTATGCCGGCTTTGTGTTCGTTTTCTGGCTGAAAAAGTCCGTTCAAATGACCGGAAATCTTTGTACCGCTGAATCTGCCCCTTTTGAAAGAGTTCCTTCCTCACTTTGAAATCATACTTTCTCATGGCCATTGACAATTATGGTTTTCATTTTTGCTAACGTCCGGTATACCCGCATTTTTACAGCACTTTCTTTTTGACCCCACATCAGACCAATATCGCGAAAGGTCAATTCCTCAAAGTATTTTAGCTCGATCAATTCCACTTCCGCTTCACTCAATAGCTGAAAGGCCCGAACCAAATCTTCGACTCTGGGACCAGGTACTTCCTCATGGGGAAAAAATATCCGCGCTTTTTCCTCTTCGATGACAAACACTTCCTTTTGGTTGCGAAAATGCTTCCTGATCTCATTGGCAGCAATCCGGTAAAGCCATGCGCCAAACGGTCGCCCCGTCCATTTATACTTCCGGATACCGGACAATGCCTTGTAAAATGTTTGGGAACATAAATCCAAGGCCAAATCCATACTATCAGTCCGTCGGTAGATATATCGGAAAATCAACGCGTAATACTTATTGTAGAGCGGCTCAAACCCACGTATATCCTCCTGTGCCCTTTGTACCCAGGCCTTTTCTTCAATTAGTGCGTTATGATCTCCGTCGTATAGCAATTCGCTGTTTTTACCTCTTTAATCCCAATACATGAAAATAGTCACATCCCGATAGAAAAAAATTTAAAGCGACAGATTGTATGCGAATAATTGAACATAGAAGGAAAGCCCGCCCGCAAACCGAATAAAAAAAGCAGGCCAATTCATTA
>JAOUOM010000327.1 GCA_029880385.1 Cyclobacteriaceae bacterium
TCAGGAAATTCCTTTCCTGCTTGCGTACCGGAATGATTCGCACGTGATTTCTACCTTTCCCCGTAACACGATTTCTTCCTACTACCAGCCGGAATGTAAGTTGGGTATGTATGCGTTGTGGACAATCGAGTCAATCCGGTTAGTAGCGATCAATGCGGACTCTGTCAGGCAGCGTTTCCCTTCCCAAAACCCGGTGCTGGCTTTGCGGAATTCAAATGAATTGGTTTTGGTGTCGGACAGTGCCTCGCATGCCCTTGCTGCCGATGCCTATTTTGATTGGTGGACCAATAACCAAAACAAGGACTTTGCTATCGTTAAATACATTGACCCTCTGGGAAATACGGACTATTTCTGGCACTAACCGTTGGCGCATTGGGTGTTCACACCGGGGGAGGTTCTGAACAAAGCCAGTGCTTCCTCCCGGCCTATACCTGTTATCGCCTGGACTATCCTTTGTGTGGCAAAAGGTAAAGGGCGCAACAGTTGCTGCCCAGCCCCGGGCGTGGGCAGCACGCGGGCCTGTGTGGAGCACGGGCGTACAGGTGCCAACGTGCCAGCCTGCGTCGCTCCTGTGTACCGAAAGGGATGTGCTGATGTCGGGAGGCGGCTTTGGTGATAGTTGTGTATACTTGCAGCGAGCTGTGTACCGGCTGCTCGCTAACCTGTTGTGATATGAGACGTTTTTTTTGGTCAATCGTTTTTTGTGGGGTGTGTGCCCTGGCAAGCTGTGACAAGCAACCCGTAGTGGTCGTTGACGACACAACAGATTCCAGCCTTTTGTATCTGGGGGCTGACTTGTCGTATGTAAATGAAATGGAGGATTGTGGCGGCACCTATCAGCTGGGTGGCGTGGTAACGGATCCGTTTGACTTGTTTGCCGTGAAGGGTAGCAACCTGGTACGTGTGCGGTTGTGGCATAGTCCGGACTGGACGGCCTATTCGACGATCACGGATGTGGAAAAAACCATCCGGAGGGCCAAATCAGCCGGTATGGACGTGCTGCTGGACGTTCATTATTCGGACAAATGGGCTGACCCGTCGGAGCAGATACGGCCAAAGGCCTGGTCGGGGATCACAGACAATGCCGTATTGGGCGATTCTGTGTATGCCTATACCTATGCAACACTGGATCGGTTGGCTTCCAAGGGGTTGTTGCCGACGATCGTCCAGGTTGGCAATGAAATTAACCGGGAGGTATTGCAGGAGGAAAACATGCAGTCTACGTCGATCAACTGGGGACGGAATGTGCTGTTGCTCAACCGGGGACTGAGTGCCGTTGTGGATTTTTCGGCGGCATCCGGCACGGTAGTGGAAACGATGATCCACATTGCGCAGCCGGAAAATGCCCTGTGGTGGTTTAAGGAAGCTGTGGCGCGTGGCCTGCAGTCGTTTGACTGGATCGGGCTGTCGTATTACCCCAAATGGTCGTCGTACCCGCTGACAAGCCTGAGCCGTGCGGTTGATTCGCTGGTGACCACCTATGGCAAGCGGTTGATGGTCGTGGAAACGGCCTATCCGCATACATTGAGCAATAAGGATAATGCAAACAACATACTGGGTCAGGATGCGCTGATAACGGGTTATCCGGCCACCCCCGACGGGCAACTCCATTACCTGACCGATCTAGTGGCGCAGGTTGTGGCCGGAGGAGGTAGTGGCGTGGTGTATTGGGAGCCGGCCTGGATCAGTACGGGCTGTACAACCCTGTGGGGAACGGGCTCACATTGGGACAATGCGACATTCTTTGATGCCTATAATGGGAATGAGGCCCTGCCGGCCTTTGATTTTTACAGTCAGGCGTATTGACGGGTTATTTCTTTTTGGGGTTTAGCCGGATGCCGTCGGGTTTTAGTGCAATCCATTTTTGCTTGTAGAGGATGCCAACCGACCGTTTGAAGTTTTTCTTGCTCATCTGTAGCTGCAGGCGGATGTCTTCGGGGCTGCTGCTGTCGGTAAGGGGTAGGAACCCCCCATTGTGCCGTAATTCATCCAGTATGTGTTGCGCACCTTCTTCGAGGTTTTCCAAACCTTGTTTGCGCAGGCTCACGTCTATTTTTTTATCGGGGCGTATCAGCCGGATAAACCCTTTGGTACGGTCGCCGGGAAGCAGGTCATGAAACAGGTCGCCAGAATAGATTAGTCCCTGGTAGCGGTTATTGATCACGACTTTGGTTCCTTTTTCGGTCGATCCGGCGATGAGCAGGTCTACTTCCTGGCCGGCTTCCAGTGGTGAGCTGTCCTTGTCAAAGATGGAATTGACGCGTGTGGTAGCGGCCAGTCGTTGGGTAGTCACGTCGAGATACAGGTAGACCAGGTACCATTGTCCGGGCACCATTCGCTGGTTTTGCTGGCGAAAGGGGACGAGCAGGTCTTTCTCCAGGCCCCAGTCGAGGAAAGCCCCGACGGCATTTACGTCTTTGACTTTGAGGTAGGCAAATTCGTTTCGAAAAATAAGGGGTACCTGGGTGGTGGCAACGGGCCGGTCTTCGGAATCGCTGTAGACGAACACATTCAGTGATTGGCCGATCTTCATGACCGGCGTTATGTAGCGATTGGGGAGCAGTACCTCATTTCCTTCCTCATCGGCGAGGTAAATACCGGGAGTGGCCGTACGGCGGATTTTGAGGGTCTGGTTAATGCCAAGTTCAATCATGTGTGTCCTAACAGGGGGAAAGAAAGGGCAAAGGTAGGGAAAAGCCTGTCGGGAAATAGGTATGTGACAGCAAAGAAATAGCCCTGCGGGTTGAAGTCAGGGCTATTTCTTTTGATGTATTCAGGCATCGGATGCCGGTCGGGAAAAAGGGACGAGTGCTCAGGGCATCCATTCAGCCGGAATTTCCTGTATGGGGGTCAGTTCAATATTTCGGTAAAATATTTCGGCACCTTCGGACTGGAGTTGTATTTTGCCCCTGACAAGCGGGATTTCCGTTCCATCAGGGCCCGGGTACCGGCTGTTAAAAGTGGCCATGTTTACCACGCCGTTTACGAGGTGCACACTGTTACCATTTGCCGTATATATTTCCATGGTATTCCATTCGCCGGTTGGGTTTTCATGGTCTGCCCCATGGTCGCAATAGGAGCGTTCATGGCTAAAGGTCATTTTCTCGGCACCTGCCTGGTAGTTGTAGCGTTTCTGGTCATTGTACAAGGCAGGGATATCTACCATTACGGTGTCCACGCTAATGTAGTCGCCACAATCACCTTCCTGCACCTGGCATTCCAGGGATTTCATCCAAACGTCGCCCCATGCGCCTTCTTTGCCAATGGAGTGATAGAGAATGCCACTGTCGCGGATGTCGTTTTCACGCGGTGCGTATTTTTTTTGCCCCCATTTAAACTGTAGTTTGAGGTGGTAGTTTTCATATTCCTGCTCTGTAACCAGGATTCCAAAGACCTCACCCGAAATGCGGATAGCGGGGCTGTCATCTTCTACCACTACCGTGAACACCTGCAGGGGATCGTTGTTGTTGCCGATCGGCTGGGTGTAGTTTCCCTCCTCGTCGCGGGCCATACCGGGCACATCAGAGCCGGGCTCCGGCCTTCGCTGGTACGTATACCAGCCACTCAGGTCTTTTCCATTGAAGAGCGATTGCGTGACCGGGGCATCGGGCACCGTGCTGGTAGTTTGGGCCGTTGGTTTTGGATCGCAGGCGGTCGAAAAAAACAGACCGGTAACTAGCACGAAGGGAATGGAACGGAAGGTTTTCATATCAAAATGGTTCTTTTGTTGATTATTGATAAAAAATAACACGCAGGGTGATAGGCTAAGATAGTGCATTCGACGGAAGGTTTATTTAGGTAAGTCACTTCCTACATGAGCGGTTTTGCGGGGAAGCTGGCTGGCTGCCATTTTTACCCCACTGGTGAAAGGGAGTTGGTAATCATTGACCAATTCCGGGTTTTTATTTTGGGCGGTCAGGATGCGAACGTC
>JAOUOM010000326.1 GCA_029880385.1 Cyclobacteriaceae bacterium
TGATCGTGGGCCAGGGTGACCTTGCGGAAAACATGATTGCTTATATTCAGTCCAATCAGGGTATCGGGTATCGGATCAAAGGGATTTTTGGAGAAGATAGAGAAATAAAGGGATTTCCCAGTCTCGGGGGCTATCAGGAGGTAGAAGCGTATGTGGAAAAAAACAATATCGACATAATTTTTTGTATTTTAAATGAGCTGGGAGAAGAACGGGTAAAGGAAATCATCGATTTTGCTGAAAACAACCTTATCAAAGTTAAGATACTTTCACAATTTAGCCGGATTAGTAACCGGAACCTGACTATTCAGAATTACGGGGCGATCCCTGTTTTGAACGTGAATGCCATTCCATTGGACTTGCCTATCAACCGGGTTGTGAAAAGGGCTTTTGATATCGTATTCTCTGGTTTGGTGTTTGTCTTTATACTATCCTGGTTAATTCCAATCATTGCCCTTTTAATCCGCGTGGACTCAAAGGGCCCTGTATTTTTCAGGCAATATCGACACGGAAAGGGGAATCATCCTTTTTTATGTTGGAAATTCCGCACCATGGTGGTAAATAAACAAGCAGATACACTTCAGGCCACAAAAAATGATACACGGATTACACGGATGGGGGCGATTCTGCGAAAAACCAGTATTGATGAGTTGCCACAATTTATAAATGTATTTTTAGGGGATATGTCCGTGGTAGGACCCAGGCCCCATCCCATAAAGTTAAATGAGCGGTTCCAGCCAAGTATTGAGAAGTTCTGGCAACGTCATGCTGTGAAGCCCGGCATTACAGGACTGGCTCAGGCTAAAGGATTTCGGGGGGAAACTTCGGAACTTAGTGCGATGAGTGGCCGTGTTCGTTTGGATCGTTTTTATGTAAAAAACTGGACGATCGGATTTGACTTTAAAATCATTCTGCTGACGATAGTCTCTATTATCAAGGGAAGTGAAAACGCGTATTAAGCGTTACCTGAATTAAAATCCCCCATTTTACCCTTAAATATTTTAGTTTTACCAACAGAACAATGTTTATATGGAGGGAATTCAAATGAGCTTGGCAAGGGGCTTTTTATTGGTTGGCGTATTTATAATTATGCATGTGGGAATCTTAGCGCAGGGATCTCAATACCAGCAATACATAGACCAGGCAAGGGCAATGGGGTATTCGGATGAGGAATTAATGACTCTGGCTGCCTCCCGAGGCATCAATCCTACGCAATTTGTCGGAAATGGTCAAAATACGGCAGCAGTTCAAACAGAAATCAATAAAAGGAACCGTCAGCCAGCTACTACCAGTCAATCATCTTCCGGTCATGAGGTAGAAGAAGTTCCATTTCCAATTTATGGAATGAGTCTTTTTCAAAAAGAATCAAAATTAACATTTCAACCCGACAACCTATCAAGTACACCCCCCGGTTACCTGTTGGGACCGGGCGATGAACTTTATGTCGATATTTTTGGTATCTCCGAAATGTATTATAGTAACAGGATCAGTCCCGATGGCAATCTGACATTGAGTAATATTGGCCCTATCCATGTTGCCGGCCTCAGTATGGAGGAAGCCAGGAAGATTATTGTAGATAAGTTGGCCAGTGTATATTCAGGTATCAAAGGGACAAATCCGAGTACTTTTGTTCAGGTGGGCTTGTCAAATGCGCGGACAATTGTTGTTCATATTGTAGGTGAAGTTTCGGTTCCCGGTACTTTTAGCATTAGTGGCTTTAGCAATGTTTTTAACGCATTGTATGCAGCAGGTGGCCCTAGTGAAAAAGGAACATTCAGACAGGTTGAGCTGTATCGCAACAGTCAGCTGGTATCACAAATCGACTTGTATGATTTGGTAGTAAATGGACAGACAGCTTCAAATGTGAGGCTGGAATCGGAAGATGTGATATTGGTTCGTCCCTATTTGAACCGCGTTCTGGCCAAGGGGGAACTAAAAAGGCCGGGCTTTTATGAGATGAAGGAACATGAAACCCTTGCCGATTTACTCGTCTTTTCAGGAGGATTTTCCCATGAGGCATATACGTCAAAAGTGAGTCTGACCCGGAATACAAAGGTCGATAAGCTTGTTTCAGATATTTTTGAAACGCAATATTCACTTTTCACACTACAAGGCGGTGATGTGATAGAGGTTGGTAAAATTCTGGATCGTTACGAAAACAGGGTAAGGATAGAAGGAGCCGTTTTTCGTCCAGGAAATTATGCATTGACCGATAGTCTTTCATTGACCGACCTTATACAAAAAGCCGACGGGTTGAGAGGTGATGCTTTTACCGACCGCATTTTAATTACTCATACAGGTGAGGATCAAACGACATCACTGGAGTCCATCAATTTGAATGAAGTATTGTCAGGAATAAGCAGTGATATTTGGTTACAACGAGAAGATAAAATACAGGTTTTTTCTATTTATGACCTAAAGGAGCATGAATATGTAAAAATTTCGGGGGAAGTAATAAGTGAGGGTAATTTCAGGTACTCTGAAGGAATGACAGTTGGTGATCTGTTGTTATTGGCGAATGGGTTTAAACAATCGGCTCAATCTGGTCACGTGGAGATATCACGCCGACCTGCCATTCAGTCTGCCAGTGAACAACAGGTTATACTTTCCATTTCGCTTACTAAGGAGCTTAAAATCGGTGTACTGGGCGATACAGTAAAGCTTATGCCCTATGATCATGTATTGGTGCGAAAAAACCCAAATTATTTTCCGGAGGCAGTGGTGACGGTATCGGGTGAAGTAAATTACCCGGGAATATATACAGTCCTTTCAAAAAATGAACGGATTTCGGATCTGGTAAAACGAGCCGGAGGATTGACACAATGGGCATACGCTCCTGGGACAACATTGATTAGGCGAACGGAATTCTATCGGAATGAATATGAAAATGAAGACCGGGTGAGCGAATTGTTACATGTACAGTCCGGATTGGATTCAATCAATTCAGAATCGGACCGATTGATCAATGAGAAAATCATGAATGAGGTAGATGGCTACATTGTAGATTTTGAGTATTCAAATGAGAATATCGCGTCCAAGGCCAAGCGAGAACGGCTCGAAGAGATCAAAATGCGAAATCCGCTCCTGAGTGATATCCAGGTACGTAAATCTGAATCCATCGCGCTGAATTTCGAAAAAATAATGATGAATCCAGGTTCAAAGCATGACTTGTTACTGGAAGAAGGGGATATTCTGATCGTACCCAAAGAATTGCAGACGGTACGAATGCGCGGGCAGGTATTGTATCCTACTACTGTCAAATACCAAAAGCGACACTTTGCCAGGTATTATGTCAATCAATCAGGGGGATTTGAACCAAGAGCCAAAAGAAAGAATACCTATGTGGTTTATGCCAATGGGGAAGTATCCAGAACTAAAAATATTTTGGGTTTTAAAATATATCCGAGGGTTGATCCGGGTGCTGAAATTATAGTTCCTGTCAAGCCGCTGAAAATACCCATGCGACTTGGGGATGTTTTGGGGATGACGACCGGGCTTGCGGCATTGGCCACTATTGTAAACCAAATTATTATCAATTCACAACAATGAACGGAGTGGAAGCGGGTAATTACATTCAGGAAGAGCGCTTGTCTTTTCGGGAGTTGATTGAGAAATTTCAGACTTTTTTTAAGTATTTGATTAGTCAATGGCTCAAAATAGGAGTAGTAGCCATTATGGTGAGTGCTTCTTATTTTTTCTACAGATACTATAAAAGTCCAACCTATATAGCCGAAACTACTTTTGTACTTGATGCGGGTGAAAATGGCGGAGGTATGGGTCAATTGTCCTCGCTGGCGTCAGTAGTTGGTGTAAATTTGGGAGGATTAGGTGAGGACAATGGCTTGTTTCAAATGGACAATATATCCGCATTGTATAGTTCAAGAACAATGTTGAAACAGGCTTTTTTAAGCTCATGCACAATTGACAGCACTCC
>JAOUOM010000328.1 GCA_029880385.1 Cyclobacteriaceae bacterium
AGGCAATCAGCAGGCTCACGAGACCTACCGCAATGGATACAACGGCTACCCGATGGATACTGGCCGCAAACGTACCATCTGCTTTTCGGCTAATTCTTTTGGCTATAAAAAACGGGAGATTCAATTTTGAATATATTTGACACAAATATTAACAGAAACAACCAATGATACGGAACATTTTTTTCGGTTACCTCCTCATTTCCCTCCTGGCCTGCGCATCGGCCATCTCTACGCCTCCCGTTACCCTCCTGCTGGGCGATGAGCAACTGGACAGCTACCTGCCCCTCCTGCAAGGTAAAAATACCGGTCTCTGTGTCAACCACACGTCGTTGCTGTCAAATGGTACCCATCTGGTGGATACCCTCCTTAGCCTGGGTATCCGGCTAACGGCCGTCTACACCCCCGAGCATGGATTTCGCGGAACGGCCGACGCAGGCGAACTAATTGAAAACCAAAACACCAATGAAACGTTCCGGATCGAATCACTCTACGGCAAAAACAAAAAACCTTCGCCCGAAATGCTACAGGGAATAGAGGTCATGGTGTTCGACATTCAGGACGTAGGGGCCAGGTTTTACACCTACATCAGTACCATGCACTATGTAATGGAAGCCTGTGCTGAACAAAATATCCCCATTATCATCCTCGACCGGCCCAATCCCAATGGCCACTACACGGATGGCCCCATACTGGACACAGCCTTCCACTCTTTTGTCGGCATGCATCCCATCCCGGTGGTTCACGGGCTCACGACTGGTGAACTCGCACGGATGATTAATGGAGAAGGGTGGCTGACCGGTGGACGTACGGCAGACCTGACGGTGGTACCCATGCAAAACTGGACCCATCAGACAGCCTATTCCCTGCCGGTAAAGCCATCTCCTAACCTGCCAAACGACCAATCCATCGCCCTCTATCCGTCTCTTTGTTTTTTCGAAGGAACGGTACTCTCGGTCGGTCGGGGTACCAGCTCCCCGTTTCAGGTAGTGGGTCACCCGGAGATGGAAGGCGATTATGCGTTTGTCCCTGACTCAACCTTCGGGGCCAAATCGCCCAAACTAAAAGGTGAGCACTGCCGCGGCAAGAGCTTTGCCGATACGAAACCGGCCAACCAGCTGGATATCTCCTATCTGATTACGGCCTATCAGGTATTTAACCAAAAAAATCTTCCGTTTTTTACGAATTATTTCAATACACTGGCTGGTACCGACCAGCTGAGAAAACAAATCGAAGCGGGCATGGACGAAAGCCAGATCCGGGCCAGCTGGCAACCGGGCCTCGAACAATACAAGGCCCTGCAAAAACAGTATGTACTTTATCCCTGATGGCCACTGCTACCGACCCAAAAAACGACGTTTCCTGGTAAACCGGCAAAGAACATCCACAAACTCCCGGGTACGTAAATACCCGAACGACTTGTGATGGTTGGCTTCACCCGCTATCTGATAATCATTGTACACAATCTGATCCCTGGGCCTGATCCACCGCCGGTTTGGTTTATAATTGGCCCGCAGGTCATAGACCAGGGCTACCTTGTCCTTCAGGTCAGTCTGGTTGTACCAGTTTTTGCGGATACCAGACGGTGTTTTGAGCTTTTCCATCCGCATGCCGTTGGCCAGCCACTCAGCAGCTATTTTGCCCTGTACCACCGGAAATCCCAACGGCGACCCGATCGTGACAAACGTATGGATGGACAGTTCGGGCACCAAAAATGTGAGCACATCATAGGCAATGATCGACCCCATGGAATGGCCGATCAACAAAATAGTATCGCCCGCATATTTTTGCAAGACCTCCACCAGACGCCCACGGATCAGCGTGCGTGCCGTACACCGTATGTTGTGCTGGTCGTTGCACTCCCGTGAATAATAAATTTCCAGCTCCCGAAAATAATGCCGCAACAACCGGTCGGTCAGCCCCTCATAGTTTATGCTCATATCCGGGTTTAACAGCAACTTGTCCAGCTGCTCTTCTACAAAATCAAGGATTTTCCTGCTCAGACGATGATCTTCGGGCTCTGCTTCGCCACCTCCTGTCACATACCGCTCTTTAAGATAATACGGGTCGTCCGGATCATCGACCGTTTCGTCCAGCGGCCAGTCAAACAGCAGGTCAGCCCAATACACCAGCTCAAAATGCGGCAATTCACATGGCCTGCCATACCTGTCCAGTCCCTCCTGCATGGCCAGGCGCCACCAGTTTTCAAGTGTTTCCTTCCTCGGCTTATTTCCCAGTCCGTGTATCCCTATTATGACGTTTCCCATTTGATCGTTTGTATAATCCCCTACCACACCTGCCACCAGCCAGACTAATCCACAGGTTTTTGGGGTACCCGGCAACAAACCTATAGGATAAAGCACATTCTGCCAATCCTCCCTGAATATTCCAGAGCCCCAACACGGCAAAAGCCACAACCACACGGCACACTTGTCCTATTTTATTTTTTTGGAGCGGCACGGACTGGCCCCCTGTCACCTGCACGCCCGTGCTCCCCACACGGCCCACGTACGGCCCACGCCCGGGGCTATAAGGCCAGTTGCCATGCCGTCTAGTGAACAAAGGCCCAGACACATCCACTAGGTGGCCACGCACATTTTCACTTTTTTCGATAGATCCCACGAAACACTTCGATGATGACACCTCCCTTGTCGTCCAACCGCTCCCATAGCTGTACCACCGACCCATCCCCGACCTGCCACCAACATATCCTGTCGCGGTACCTGGCCTGATCCGCCGATACCTGCCAGTTACTTTCCAGTACCATTGTATTTGCCCGGATCCCTCCCGACAACTGCAACTGTCCCCCCTGATTATCGACCCATAGCTGGTGCCAGGCTGTGTCCTTCCCGGATACATAATTCAAACTTCGACCGGTATAGCCCTGGCGGCCAATCCACCGTTCGCCAAGCACACACCCGTCTTCCAGGTATTCGATCCGGCTTTCCCCTACCGGGTTGCCCAGGGTATCGTAGACATTCCAGTCGCCAATCCAAAAATCAAACTGACGATGCAGCCCCGAACTACACGGGCCAGTAGCCTGGGCGGCCAAAAATGCGGAATACAGGATTAGGAGAATGGCTAGGGATGACCGGATCATTGACGTACGTTTATACCTGAATACACACAAACGTCCCGCTACCCTTATTCCCACAGCCTGCCCGGTAGACAAAAATCACAGACGATCTCGTACCGGATGAGCAGCCCTTTGCCGGCATGTCCGATCCCTATGCCGGTCGCTTACCAGCCAATACCTCCCCTGCCAGCCCCGGGCGCAGCGGCATCCTTTCCCTTTCTGTGGCGGGCAGGGCAGGGAAAGATATAGCGGAGCACGGGTGTAAACTGCCCGATCGGCCAGCCCCGTCCGCTCCGGATCAGGAAATGATTAACTGAGGGTTTCCTCGATGGCTTGGTGGATGATGCCACAGGCATGGCGGATTTCCGCTTCGCTAATGGTAAGGGGGGGTGCGATACGCATGCTATGGTCACAAAATAAAAACCAGTCGGTGATGACGCCCAATTGGATCGCCCGGTCAATGATGGGTTTGAGGACATCAAAGGAATCAAACTCCACGGCCATCATCAGTCCCTGGTAACGAACATCACGGATAGCCGGGTGCACGAGCAACTCCCGAAAAAGAGAGGCCTTCCGGTGTACATCTGCCACAAGGTGTCCGTCACGGATCACCTGTAGGGTGGCAAGCGAAGCCGCAGCACTAACGGGATGTCCGCCAAATGTGGTAATATGGCCCAGAATGGGGTCGTGGCTCAGAACACCCATTATTTCCCGTGAGCTGATAAAACAGCCGATGGGCATGCCTCCACCCATTCCCTTGGCACTGAGCAGGATGTCGGGTTGCACACCGGTCTGCTCAAAGGCCCAAAAGGTACCTGTGCGGCCAAACCCACTTTGGATTTCATCAAAAATCAAG
>JAOUOM010000330.1 GCA_029880385.1 Cyclobacteriaceae bacterium
TCTGGTAAAGGGAATTGTTTTCGGAGTGCGAAATTAGCCCAAAACATGCGATTCCTTTTCCCCAGGCCTGCACCATTTATCAAATGCACCCTTACTTTTTGCCGGACGGCTGATAAAACAGGCCTTTCCGGTTATTTTCAAGGCTGACTGCCCCGTTGGATTCGCGACAATTCGCGACATTTGCCAGATGGAAAAAGGCTTTAAAAACTGGAGTGAGTTTTACCAGAAAATCAACCTGGTATTCAATGCCATCATTGCTTTTTCGCTTCTGCCATTTGGCTGGGTATATCTGGAGCTCGAACGGGGGGTCAAACGCCCTCCCTTGCTCGAAGGTACCGGCCTAATGGTGCTGAGCGGTGCTTTTTTTGTCCTGATAGTACTGCTGTTGTGGCGTGCCGACAAAACGTACAAACGTGACCTGCCGGCCATCAGTCGTGCGCTGCCCCTGGGTGAAAAACTCATGGCCTACTATCAGTTGCAGGTACGCAAATTCATCTGGTTCGAGGGTGCCGCTGTCCTGGCCCTGGTCATCACCTTTGTGTCCAAAAACTTCCTTTTCGTCCTTGTCTACATCTTCATCCTTTTCCTTTTTTCGCTCGGAAGGCCCAAATACGACCGGGTAGTGGAGCAGCTCCGCCTCACCAAAGACGAGCAAAAACTGCTCGAAACCGACGTGGAATTATAAGGAAAGAGGGGAGCACTACCGGCTGGCCATCTGGCACCCGGCTACCTGTCATCCGCTGTATCTTTCCCTGCCCACGCGCCAGCCGCCCCATCGGGAAAGGATGTCGCTCCTGCCAGGGCTGCCAGGAGAGCCTGTGGGCTCCTTAGCGGTAATACCTGTCGTCTGTGTGTCAGGACAATGCAAAAAAACTCCGATCGGACATGCTACCCGGTATTGGGATTTGTGATTCGTTAGTTGGCAGGGGCTCATGCCGCAGTGGGTGTTTTCACCAACTGCTGGTTGGTGGCCTTTCCCCCTGATCAGCGTCTCCCATCAGGGACGCTGATCAGGAATCTGTACGTTCACCCCTATTTGCCCGAAAGATGCTGGAATTTGTGACGGCATGAAAAAATGCCTGTGGTCAGCTAAAACGATCCGTATTTTTTGGAAAAAAAGTACAGATCGTTTGCTCAAGTCATCCGTACTTTTTCGGAAAAAAGTACGGATCGTTTACTCAAATCATCCGGATTTTTTTGACAAACGTACAGGGCGAATCATCCGGATTCCCAAAACTGGGCATGTACCACCTATTGGCTGATAACGAAGCATAATGGCCATTACGCTTTCATATGACCGCTTTTCTTATTGCTTCGAATGCAAAAAAATAGCAAAGGCATAGCGAATGCTATGCCTTTGCTATTTTTTTTATTAGCTACGCCGAGTGAGGGGGGAACTTCAGTTTGTCGATAATTGACTTGAAGAGAATAATTGTTTTTTCACCTTCTGTCTTCAGATTATAGTTTTCCTGAATATGGCGTATACCCTGTTTTCCCATTTCTTCCCATTTATCCTGATGGGTAGCTAAGAATGCAATTTTCTCACCCATTGCAATCCAGTCGTTTTCAGGTACGAGGTAGCCTGATATATTGTCCAGGACCACATCGCTAAATCCATTATGGTTAGTAGTGATAATCGGTAATCCAATGGAGGAAGCTTCAACCAATGATACTCCCTGCCCTTCCTGTTCTCCATTGCTGTCAGTCACGGAATGTTGCGTGTATAGATGTGCTTCAAGTAATGAAGCCATGACCTTGTCGTTAGAGACACTTCCCATTAATTTTACTTTATCCTTTAGCTCATCATTTTCTGCAATATATTTTTCGCATGGTACATATAAAGGACCATTACCAATAATGACAAGCTCAAGTTTCACAGATCCTTGTACCAGCTTAAGTGCATGTTGAAAAGACCGGATAAGTTGCAATGGAGATTTTTTCTCAATCAACCTGCCTACATGTATACATCTGACAGTATTATTTTTTATTCGTTTAGTTGGATTGGATTGGACACAATTTTCTGAAGAGATGCCCAAATGAATGATGTGTGTGTTTGTTTCGTGGGCACCCAACGTAAGAAGTCTATGTCGGATATGGTTGGAAATGCCAATGACAGCTTCATATTCAGGCAATTGTTTTTTGTATTTATCTACCCAAAAATGATCAGTTAGTAATCGTGAGATGTCGTAACCGTAAAAAACACAAGCAATTGGGATATTTAGTTTTTTTGCTACAGTATGTGCCATTATGCCTGTTGGACCAAAATGAGTATAAATGATATCAGGCTGTAGTTGTTTGAGATTTTGGTAAAGCGACTTTCTGTGTCTGATGGCTTTATAATACTGCTTTCTGTTTCTTTTGTTTCTTGCCTTTGCAAACAACAGGCGCATTTCGTTGAAGAAGTTAAAACTTCTTTTTAGTCTGGTTGTTCTTGCAAACCTCCGTTCCGAAGTGTCCATCTCATAGGTGAAAACATGATTCTCGCAGTGAAGTTCCTCCAAGGTCACGATTTGATTATAAATGAAGGTTTCTGAAAGGGGAGAAAACTTTTGTACGATGTGGGCTATTTTCATTCGACTTGGAAGTGATCGGTTATCCTATATCTATAACAATTAATATTCAAAGCTAATTGAAACAAAAATAGTTTGATAATCCTATGGGTCAGATGTGTGCAAAAGTCAAAGAGATAGTGAAGGTTTAAGTTGAATGTGACTATTTTTCGTCATGATTGAGATCGGTACATTTTTATACGATAGCTTTTTTCCTGAACGGCAGAAAAGAGATCAATTCCATTTAAAATTTATCCAAGGAGAGTCCCCTTCGCGGGAAGACTTGCGATAGCAAAGGAGCCTTTCCCCGTTGGTGATACCGCCAACGGGGGTGGTGGCTTTTTTGCCTACTAGTCGGAATCTGAAGTAAAGAGCCAAAATGCCTGTAAACCAGCCCCGGGCGGAGCGGCATCCTTTCCGTTTGGGTCGGGCTGCAGGGTGAGCACGGAAAGATACAGCGGAGCACGGGGCAGACGCTACTAAACAGCCATCCCCTCCCGCTCCCTGCCTCTTATCTTGCTGCCTGACCGTCACACCTATACATTTTCCGATCGGTTGTATTTCTTTCGTATATTGGCTTCACTGATTTCAAAACCTTGTTTTATCCGATGAAAACACTACGACTGATCCTCCTGTGCCTGCTTCCCCTGCTGGGAATGGCGCAAAAAAATAAAAACACTTCCTCTCCGGTAAAAATGGACGACAGCCTGTACGAAGGCCTCAAATGGCGCAATATCGGCCCCTTTCGCGGTGGCCGGAGCGTGGCATCGGCGGGGGTGGTATCTGATCCGCTGACCTACTACATGGGCAGTACGGGCGGTGGCGTATGGAAAACGTCTGATGCGGGCATCACCTGGCAGAACGTATCGGATGGGTACTTCCGTACGGGAACTGTCGGGGCAATGGCTGTAGCGGAATCTGACCCAAATGTTGTCTATGTAGGAATGGGCGAGCATCCGGTGCGGGGCGTCATGACCTCTAGCGGCGATGGTGTCTACAAATCCACCGACGCAGGCAAAACCTGGACAAACGTAGGACTGGAAAAGACCTACCACATCGCTGACGTGATCATCCACCCGACCAATCCGGACATTGTACTGGTAGCAGCTCAGGGTGCACAGCACGGCCCGACGGCAGACCGGGGTGTTTTCAAAACCACCGACGGTGGCCAGACATGGAAGAAGACATTGTTTGTTTCGGAAAATACGGGGGCTTCATCCCTGAGCATGGACATGAACAACCCGCGTATCCTCTATGCAGCCATGTGGCAACACCGTCGCTATCCGTGGACGATGGAATCCGGCGGCAGGGAATCGGCCCTGTACAAGTCGACGGACATGGGTGAAAGCTGGACGAAACTGGAAGAAGGCCTGCCGG
>JAOUOM010000329.1 GCA_029880385.1 Cyclobacteriaceae bacterium
AGATGAAACAGGCGTCAACCAAATGGATATTCAAAACGCCCTGAATAAACTGACCATAAACAACCTGGTAAGTACCAATGTGAACGTCAACCTGTTTCATTTTGGATACCGCTTTTACAAAGGGTCTGCTTTCAGTGTCTTTGCAAATGAGCGCGTGGAAGTTGATGTAACCTATCCGAAAAGTCTGCTTGAATGGTTTTGGAATGGAAACGGTACGTTTATCGGGCAGACCGTGGATGTCAGAAAATTCGGGGTGTCCTCCAATTATTTTAGAGAATACGGAATCGGATATGCATCGCCTGTACCTGAAGAGGGGCTTACCTATGGATTTCGCCTTAAATACTATCAGGGCATGGCCAATGCCAGTACACCTGCATCATTAAATGCACGGGTTTTAACCGAAAATGAAAATTTTCAGTTCAACATGCAAACCCACAACACCATCCTGCGCACTTCCGGGCTTGGCAGCGTAACAAAAAACCCAATTCCATACCTGCTATTTAATGGCAACCGTGGAATTGGCCTGGACGCCGGCCTGGAATATCAGTTTGCACCAAATTATAGTTTTGCTCTTGCCGTTACAGATGTTGGTTATATTTCCTGGAAGGAGGACATTAAAAATTATCAGTTCAATGATACGACCATGCGGTATACTGGCATCCAACTCAGGGGAGTCAAGAATTTGGTACCTACTGTTCAGGATACATTGTTGGATAAATTTGTGATTAACCGCAACAATGACCGATATATTGCACCCATGGTAGGCAAGGTAACGGGAAGCTTTGTTTTCACACCAAAAGAAGGACTGGATATAATCTCAAGCATGCATTCACGCATCGTTCAGGGTCAGCTAAAATCTGCTTTTGGGGTTGGTGTACGCAGGTTTTTAGGGCCTAAATTCATCGCCTCTGCCAGCGTCACGAAACTACCCCAGCAGTTTATCAACTTAGGGGCGGGGCTCACTGCCACCGCCGGCATTGTGCAATTTTATGTTTCTACAGACAAGGTCGTCGGATATTCGGTTCCGGACATGAACTGGGCCGAAGCACGAATAGGTATTAACCTCGTATTTGGAAGTGGTCGAAAAGACCAAAAATCAAATGAATTCAATGAATATGAAGAATTCAATGCGGTAAAAACACTGCCAAAGGGTGTGGTGTCACATACGTTTTTGGGTAAAAAAATAAAAGTGAAATCACATGAAGGCCTCTATACAACCATTCGAAAAGTTGAGCGAAATGATGGGGAAAGTATTACGCCCAATGTACAAAAAAACAACCATAGAAAGTACAAAACGAAATCCGCAACCGGGAAAGTAAATAAGAGTGGTGCCCGTGCGAGAAAAGTAAAATCCGCATCCGGTGCCGTAAATAAACCGCAAAAACATAAGGCGGTCCACTCAGCATCTTCGCCCAGTAACCGCCAACATGCCATCAAGCCAAAAAAGATTCAATCGGCTTCCGGTTCGGTAAAAAACAATAGCAGAAAAAAGAGTAAAATCCGTTCAGTAAGCGGCACCAAAAAAAGGTTTACAAGTCGAAAGTATTAACCAAAGAGGTCTTCAAATACTGCGCGCAGTGTTTTATGCGGATGCTGGATAACCTGCTGCGTTAACTTCTCTTTACTTGCCGACAGGTAAACCTGTTTAAACCCAAGTTTTTCGGCTTCTTTGATCCGGTTTTCCAATCGGTTCACACTTCTCAATTCACCCCCCAAACCGATTTCACCAATAAAACAGATCTCCCGTGGTATCGCCATATCCTGATACGAAGAAAAAACAGCCGCACAAACGGCCAGGTCGAGTGACGGATCATCCACCCGAATACCTCCGGTGATATTTAAAAAAACATCCTGGATTCCCAGTCTGAGCCCCATGCGCTTTTCCAGTACTGCCAAAAGCATGTGCAACCGCTTTACGTCGAATCCCGTGGTACTACGCTGGGGTGTCCCATAGGTTGCAGGACTCACCAATGCCTGAACTTCTATCAGCAACGGGCGATTGCCCTCAATCGTTGAGCCAATCGCCACGCCGGGGTTATCATTATCGGCCGAAAGTAATATTTCCGAAGGATTTGCAACCTCCCGCAGACCGTCTTCCTGCATTTGATAAATCCCCAGCTCAGACGTAGAGCCAAATCGGTTTTTTGTCGTTCGTAAAATACGATAAATGTGGTGTCGGTCCCCCTCAAACTGAAGAACCGTATCAACCATGTGTTCCAATACTTTGGGCCCGGCAATACTTCCCTCTTTGGTAATGTGGCCAATCAGAAATACAGGGGTGTCCGATTCCTTTGCAAAACGCATCAGCTGGGCGGCACAATCCCTGACCTGTGAAATGGATCCGGGTGCTGCATCAAGATGGCTCGAATGCAAGGTCTGAATAGAGTCAATGACCAGGATGTCCGGTTCAAGTCCGCCAATCTGGTTAAAAATTTCCCCAAGACTGGTTTCAGATAACAGGAAACAATTATCCGACTTGATCCCGATCCGATCGGCCCGCATGCGTATCTGCTGCAAACTCTCCTCACCCGAGACGTACAATACTTTCTTTTCACTTAATTGTACGGCGATTTGCAGCATCAGCGTGGACTTGCCTATGCCCGGTTCACCACCAATCAGCACCAGCGAACCATGTACTATCCCGCCACCAAGTACCCGGTCAAGTTCTCCGTCTTTGCTCGAATAACGGTCAAGTTTTTCTCCCTTGATATCTTGTATTCGCCGGGGTACATTCCGTGCCGGCAGGCCAGACGGCTTCCAGGCAGCTACCTCCTCCTTTTCCTTTTGGACTACCTCTTCCACGTACGTATTCCACTCACCGCAGGAAGGGCATTTCCCCACCCATTTGGCTGAATTTGCCCCGCAATTTTGACAAAAAAACGTTGTTCGAAGTTTTGACACAGGTCTATTGGAGTTAATTTAAGATTAGCACATTTTCACATAACTACCCAACCAGCTAATGTTATCCTTATAGGGCTCAATGGTTTCCTGAACCACCGGATCCATATAATGCCCGTCAAGTTCAACGAAAAAGAAATATTTAAATTTGGACCCTATCTTGGCAGGACGGCTTTCTACTTTGCATAAATTTATCCCTGCGTCTTCAAAATTTTTCAGGAAGGAAACCAATGCCCCCGGCTTATCGGGCAGGCGTGCAATTAACGAGGTTTTGTCTTCACCACTTACGCCATTTACAAAGTTTTGACCGATAATGAGAAAACGTGTCTGGTTATCGGCCGAGTCCTGAATGTTGTTGTACAAAATAGGCAAACGGTATTGCCGGGCCGCAATGGGGGCGCAAATAGCCGCCGTTTTTTCTTCTTCCATAGCCATGCGGCATGCGCGCGATGTAGAGCTGACCGGGATGAGCTTTACCTCATGGTGAAAATAATCATTGATAAAATTTTTACATTGCCGAAAGGCAATATCCCGGCTATAAATAACTTTTACATCTTTCAAATCCTGTTCCAACGAGGCAATGCAAAAATGTATGGGCAAAACCACCTCGGCAGCAATCGTAAGCCCCATCGCACTAAGAAAATCGATCGTTTCCTGTACCGTCCCTTCCTGATTGTTTTCGATTGGGACTACCCCAAAACGTGCCCGGGAGGTGGCTACTGCCTCAAAAACAGCCGAAATCGAGTCCAGTGCCAGGTAATCGCTCATGGCTCCGTATCGTGATTCGGCTGCCTGATGGGTAAAGCTCCCTTCAGGGCCGAGGAAGGCAATTCGTTCCGGCAATTCGTAATTGCGGCTTACAGCAAAAATTTCAAGGAAAATGGCCTCAATGGCCAGGCGGTTCAGCATCCCCGTGTTGCGGCTCACCAAACGGTCTATAATGGCCTTTTCGCGTTCCGGGCGATAGATCGTTGCTTTGCTCTCCCTTTTTAATTCCCCCACCTGCTTGACAAACCCCATCCGTTTGT
>JAOUOM010000331.1 GCA_029880385.1 Cyclobacteriaceae bacterium
ACCACCTGATACGTTTCACGCACGACCGGCCAAACTGCGCCGTATTGACTGGTTACGAACTTTCGTTATCACGATTACTCAAAACCGGGTCAGATATATGGCTCAACACACCCAGGATAACACGGGAAGCTTCGGGTACCAGTGGGATGACCGCCGCCATGAACGGGTCAATCAACCTGACCACTTTCGATGGCTGGATTCCCGAATTTGCCAAAAACCGTGAAAATTGTTTTGTCATCCCTCCCATCGACCATACTCTCGCACTGAGCGAACAAGACCGTCTGGATGCCGCTTCCCTGTATCAGATACTTGAGCAGGATGTATTGCCCACATATTATAATCAGCAGGATAAATGGATCGAAATGGTGTTTGCAGCAATTGATGGAGTAATTCCCGCATATACCAGTAATCGCATGGCTCATCAGTACTTTCAACTACTTTACTAAAATAGAAACTTCATTTCATTCAGAAGTAGTTAGTTTTGTAAGGCGATCATCTTTTGAAAGCTTAACCAACTGACAAACCCTATTTAAGTTGTTATTATGATTACAATGGATATCACGCTGGCGACATTGATTGTTGTATCCATCGTTGTTTCTCTCTTTATTTATTCCCGATCCAAAAAATCCATTTCCGGATTGAAGGAGGAATTAAATCTTCAAAAGTCTCTTTTCACCTCTTTGGTTGATGTTAATGAAGGAAAAACAGAATATGCACTTGATGATCAGTTCAGATACCTGTATTTTAATCCATTACACGCAGATAAAATAAGAAAATTATACGGTTCTTTTCCGGAAAAAGGAATGGATGGCTTGTCCGTTTTTCCGGAAATCTTTGCTTCACAATATCGGGTACTTTATGAAAAAGCACTTTCAGGGGAACTCACTCAACATACTCAGAAAATTGGTGACCAATACCTTCATTTTGATTTTTCAAGAATTTTTTCCAACGAAAAAACCATAGGGATTTCGGTACAGGTATCGTATATGACTGAAAAAATGGTACTGGAAGAAGAGCTTGATAAATATCGACATGATTTGGAGGAAATGGTGGTGACCCGAACCAAAGACGTAATTAAACAACGTAATTTTTTCCAGACTACCATTGACGAAGACCCAAACTTTATTTTCGTAAGAAACAAACTGGGAGAATATGTACTAGTAAATAAAGCCGTGGCAGAATCATTTAAAAAAACAGTGAAAGAAGTCATTGGTAGTGACTTGAAAAGCCTGGTCGGAAACAAAAGCAATCTAGAATCCTATCTAGAAGAGGATCAGGAGATACTGGAAACCGGAAAAGAAGTACATAGCGAATCGCGACATACCTGGCACGATGGTTCCCAACGCTGGTTATTTACAAAAAAGAAAAGGATTTCGGTAAATAATGAGTTTATGGTATTGGGTGTCCAGTCAGATATCACCTATTTAAAAGAAACACAGGAAAACCTGGAGCATACAAACAAAGAACTCACAGAAACACTGGAGAATCTAAAGGAAATGCAACTCAAGTTTGTGTCTTCAGAAAAAATTGCCTCCATTGGACTGTTGACATCCGGGTTTATCCATGAAATTAATAACCCGATAAATTACGTTGCTGGAAATATTGCTCCTCTGTTACGGGATTTTGAAGACTTAAAAAGCTGGGTTCGCGAAAGTGGTTACCTGGAAACAAATGAAAAAGTAAAAGAGGAATTTGACATTACCAGCTATGAAATACACGAGCTTCTGAAAGGTGTGAAAGCCGGAGCGAATAAAATATCTGAACTGGTCGTCAATCTTCGAAACCTGACATTGTCTCCCTATGACGACAAATCTTTATGCGATGTGAATTTTCATATGAGTTCTACCGTAGCATTGTTAAAACCTGCATTAAAAGATAAAATTGTAATTACTGAAGATTACCAGCAATCCCTACCAAAAATAGAAGCCATACCCAGCCACATCCAGCAGGTCTTCCTGAATATTCTGGACATTGCCATCCATAACATCGTGGAAAAAGGGACGATCCTGGTCAAAACCTATACAGACGAACATAAAGTCATAATTCTGGTGGAAGATGATGGCAAAGAAATCGATAACGAAGACCTGGCCAGAATGGTGGATCCGTTTAACAAGAAAGCAGAAAATACAGGATTAGGACTGGCCATAAGCTACCGAACCATACGAAAATTGGGGGGACAAATTTCCGTAAACAATCTCACACCAAAAGGTACCCGGTTTTTGATCTCGCTTCCTGGAAAAGAGGAAAATTAATCCACTCCACCTACTTTATCTGACGTTTGATCCAGGTTATCAGATTATTGATTACGCTTTCCCTGTCCAGGTCATTATGCGGCTCATGGTATGAATCCGGATAGGCGATCCATTCCATATGTTCGGAGGAAATGGCCAATTGATGGTTTACGTCCGGATTGATGATCCGGTCAGCCATCCCCTGTGTCAGCAGCCCCTGCACTTTCAATTCCCCGATATTCCCCATGGCATACTCACCGGCATCACTGATCATTTGAAACAGTCCGGCAGATATTTTGCCATTTACCAACGGATCCTCCTCATACGCTTTTACTTCTTGCGGGTCACGGCTGATCGCAGAAGTATCCAATTCACTGGACTGACGAAAGGCAGGATATAACCTGGCCATGATTTGGCCGGCTTTAATCTTCCAGGCCGGCGGATCAAATGCCAGTTTCAACCAAGGACTGGAGGCAACAAAGCCCGTTATTTCAAATACAGGCATTCGCAGGACATAATTGATGACAAGATTACCCCCCATGCTATGTCCATACAAAAACAACGGCAGGTCTGTATAGGTGGCCCGTGCATATTTAAGTAACTCCTCAATGTCACTCATCAGCAGATCATAGCTGCCAGCATGGCCCCTCAGTCCCTGTGAACGTCCATGTCCGCGCAAATCAACCCCTATAACAGCCAGATTAAAATTACCTAGTAGACCGGCCATATGACGGTACCTCCCGACATGCTCACCAAAGCCATGTACCACACAAAGTATTGCCTCAGGCTGTGGCATCTGCCAATGTATCCCCCGAAGCACCAACCCATCCTGGGCTGTTATTGTGATATCTTCTTCCATGTTTTCCGTATCAAACATTTGCCCTAAATTATATAAATTAAGGACATATGCCACTTCTCTTTCATTTCATGTTTGTATGATCCATTCATTTCCAATACAGCTGTTGTTTCATCTCATTCGAAAAAATCCGTTTTTAATAGCCATTTGGCTGTTTTTTGTCACACTTTGTACCGGCGGTATCGGAAGGGTATATGGTATTCATTATTTATTTCTTGATCCTGAATACTTAAATCAGGTCAACTTTATCAGCTTTTTTTGGGTGGGGATGGCCCTGGGCAACTTTATCATGTCCTTTCACATTTCTTCCTACATTTTGTTGGGACACTATTTTCCTTTTGTAGGTATATTAGAACGTCCGTTTGCTAAATTTTCTCTGAATAACAGTCTGCTTCCTGTCGCAGGACTCCTCGTCTACTTTGTAGCCATTATGCATTTTCATTGGGGAAATGAAAATAAATGGTTGTACATAATGGGGTTAGGCCTGGGGATAATGCTCATGGTTTTACTCATGATGCTATATTTTCATTGGACAAACCGCGATATATTCCTTTTCCTCACGGGTAGTGTGGATAAAGTGTTGCGTAAAAATACCATTAGTCGCAACCGACTCATGAACAAATACAAAGAGTCGAAAGAAAATAAATTTGAAGTCAACCACTACTTGGATTTAAAGTTAAGAATTCGTTCCTGCTCTGATCTTCAAGTCTTTTATGACAAAAAAGCCATACTGAAAGTATTTGATCAAAACCATTTTAATTCAGTAGCCTTTGAATTAGCCATAATTTCCTTGGTCTTTGTTTTTGGTTTTTTTATTGAAAATCCCTA
>JAOUOM010000332.1 GCA_029880385.1 Cyclobacteriaceae bacterium
GCTCGAACTGAAAATCTCAAAGCTGGAAACAGTCGTGGGAAATGCCCGTGAGATTGATGAATCGACCATTGATACTTCCAAAGTTTCCATCCTTGCCACTGTCAGGATCAAAAACCTGAAAAATGGAATGGAAGTAAAATACCAGCTGGTGGCTGAAGAAGAAGCTGACCTGAAAATGGGTAAAATATCCATCAAATCACCTATCGGACAGGGTCTGATGGGCAAAGCCAAAGGGGATAAAGCCAAAATAAAGGTCCCTGCGGGTGAAATGGAGTTTGAAATACTGGACATTACGTTGGAATAAGGCAATGGCTTCAATTTTCAGTAAGATCATTTCAGGGGAAATCCCGGCTCATATCGTGGCCGAAGATGAAAATTACCTGGCTTTTTTGGACATCAGCCCACTGGTAGAAGGACATACGCTGGTCATTCCCAAACGGGAAGTGGACTATATTTTTGATATGGACGATGACGGGTTGGCGGGCCTGCATGTTTTCGCCAAAAAAGTAGCAGTTGCCATCAAAAAAGCGATTCCTTGTCGCAGGATAGGTGTCACCGTGATAGGGCTGGAGGTACCTCATGCCCATGTCCACCTGATCCCCATCCATACGATGGATGACATGAACTTTAGCCGACCCAAATTGTCACCTTCCCACGATCAACTGGCAGGTACGGCAACAAAAATAAAAACAGCTTTCACCAACTGAGGGGTCAGGATTTGACCCGGTCAGGATTTGACCCGGTCAGGATTTGACCCGGTCGGGGTTTTCGCTCAGGAAGGCCTTCCATCCCTTGCTTTGTTTTGTTTCTTTCCCACCCTGAAAGTGATGGCATAATGCCACTGCCAGTGCATCTGTGGCGTCCAGTAGCTTGGGTGCTTCTTTGATTTTCAGCAACATTTGGATCATCGCAGCTACTTGTTCCTTTGAGGCGTTCCCATTGCCGGTTACCGATTGCTTTACTTTTTTGGGTGCATATTCGGTGATGGGGATTTCGCGCGACAATGCCGCGGCCATGGCCACACCCTGGGCACGGCCTAATTTGAGCATAGACTGTACATTTTTGCCAAAAAATGGCGCTTCCAGTGCCACTTCATCCGGATGGTATTCATCAACCAGGTTGCTTACACGCTCAAATATCTTTTTTAACTTCAGTTCGTGCCCTGCATATTTGCTCAAATGAATGACCCCATACTGGATCAGGGTGATTTGCGGTTTGGTTATGGCGATCAATCCATAACCCATTACATTCGTGCCCGGGTCAAGGCCCAAAATTATTTTCTCCGTTCCTGATGCCTGCACCTGCTTCATCCACACAAAGTAACATCAATCACCATGGAATAAAAAAGTGGCTCCTTGTTTTGGCAAAAACAGGCATCACTGTGTTGGTATTCTATTTTATTGTGGTCAAAACCCGAACGCAGGGTTTTGATCCGGCCGCTTTGGAACCGCTGGTAGCGGTAGAAAGGGCTTGGATATTGGGGGTTGTTTTGCTGTTGATGCCGCTGAATTGGGCACTGGAAACAATGAAATGGCAACTTTTGATCCATCCGGTGCATTCCGTCAGTTTTCAGAAGGCACTGACCGACGTGCTTATGGGATTGTCACTCAATTGGGTGTTGCCCTTTACGTTGGGCGATTACCTGGGGCGGGTTTGGTCGTATGACCAGGTGGGACAGGCTTCAAAAGCCGTGGTTATCAACCGGGCGACTTCCTTTTTTGTGACAGGCTGGGCCGGGCTGACAGGGGTATATGGGTATTTGCGAATGCAGGGACTTGTAGGGGTGGATGTGCCGGTTTTTTTTGTATTCTACGGGCTTGTCAGTATTGTTCTTATGTGGGTGGTTTTTGTATTTCTGTTTCGCTACCGCATCCCATTTTTTCTTACTGTATTGCGGTATTTGGTGTTTATGGCCCCTCTGGTTTTATTGTTCCGATGGAGTTTGCCGGTAGATGTGTCAGTTAGCACCCTTATCATGGGTGTTGCCTGGATTTTCCTGATCAGGTCTTCAATTCCGTCGTTATTTGGGGCCCTGGGCTTGCGCGAAGCATCGGCATTGCTGTTTTTCGATGGATTGGGCCATCCGGCAGCTATTTTGGTGCCGGGTTTGATTGTCTGGTTTGTCAACCTGGTGATCCCTTCTCTGGTCGGACTGGCCCTGTTGTTGAAATATAAAGTTAAACTTGCGACATGATTGTATTGTCTGTTTTCGCCCTTGTACACGCTGTTTTTTTCTTCTTTTTAGCTTATAACTGGCGGCAGTTGGCGACGGTGGCGTTGAACCCGGATTCGACCTTTCCTGCTGTGACAGTGTTGATCCCTGTTCGAAATGAAGCGTTGAAAATCCGGGATTTGCTGAACACCCTCCAACACCAGGAATACCCGGCCGAAAAAATAACGGTAATCGTGATCGATGACCATTCGCAAGACAATACGGCTGAAGTCGTGCGCCAATTGGTGCCGACCTACCAGTACACGCTACAGGTCGCATCGCTACAGGCACCGCATGCCGGCAAGAAAGCGGCCGCCACATTGGGGGTAGAGCTGGCTCAGACCGACTTGATTTTATGCACCGACGGGGACTGTACCCTTCCATCCCGATGGGTTCGTGCCCACACCGACTGGATGTGCCAGCAGGGGGCACAGATGGTGAGTGCTCCCGTACGAATGGTGCCGTCAAACGGGCTGGGAAGGCTGCAGGCTATTGAGTTTAGCGGACTGATCGGCTACGGGGGCATTACCTTGTCGATCGGGCAGCCAGGCATGTGCAACGGAGCAAATATGGCGTACCGTAAGGCTGCTTTTTTGGCAGTAGGAGGGTACGAAGGCAATGCACATATCCCCACCGGCGACGATGAATTTTTATTGCAAAAAATCAGCAAAGCCTATCCGGGGCAAGTAAGCTTCCTCAAATCAAAGGATGCCATTGTTTCTACCCCAGCCAAGCAAAACTTCCTGGAATTATGGGGGCAGCGTGTCCGTTGGACCAGTAAGTGGCGACTTCATCAGGGGTGGTATATCAAGCTTTCCGCCGTGGCCGGATTTTTGGATTTTGCTTCCGGGATTGTCTTGTTTGCCATGTTGGCCAGTCATTTTTATTGGGCACTGGCCTTGCTTTTGGGCCGGCTGCTTGCCGAGTATGTTTATTTACGGTCTACAGCCTCGTTTCTAGGGGTAGTTTCGAGGGGCGTGGATTTTTTATTGATCGGTTTAATTTACCCTTTCTATGCGGTGTTTTTGGGCATTGCCTCTATTTTTGGGAAATATTCATGGAAAGGCAGAAACTATAAATGACAGATCAGGAATACGATATCCTCGACGAATTGTATTTTGTTACATCCTTTTCGCAGTTGAAGCGCAAAATCCAATTACCTGATGATCAGATAAAAAATATATTGGAGGCTATGTACAAGCGAGATTGGATACGGGTGTTATCCGGGCCTGATCATGAGGTGCCTGGCAGTGAGCTCGATCTGGAACAATATTTTCACAATTACTATTATCTGGCTACCAAAAAAGGATTGATAGCCCATTATTCATGAAACACAACCTACACGGCGAACTGGACATACGCGACCTTGAGCTCAACGCCCTGCTGGAAATAACACAGGCGATCAACAACAACCTGTCTGAGGGCGATTTGTACAGGATCTACCGGTTTACCCTTCTGGGGGATTTGAAGGTAAAACGGATGGCCATGTTTGTGCAGGCAAATGGTTGGGAATGTAAGGTGCATTTTGGAACGGCCGGTGACATTCAGAACCACCCGCTGCCATCGGATTATGAATCCATGGAAGCTTCCGAAATAGTGGGGCATCCCCATCCTTTTGATCAGTTTGATTTTGTTTTCCCGGTCAGGCACAAAGAAAAATTACTGGCGGTTGTATTTGTCGGCGGAATGCCCGAAACCGAA
>JAOUOM010000333.1 GCA_029880385.1 Cyclobacteriaceae bacterium
AGGCACTGCCTTTTGTCAGTTGCCTCCTTTTTTTATTTTTTGCGATAAACGAGTTTGATCAAGCCGGTATCAAATTCCTCCACACCCTGGACGCTAAACCACTGATCCTGTGTCAAATAGTCAAATACCCGGATGCCATTGCCTATCAGCACGGGATGGAGAAAAAGCTGGATTTCGTCAATGAGCCCGTGACGTTGTAGCAAGCCATTGATCTGGCTCCCGCCAATCAGCCAGATATCTTTTCCTTTTTTTTCCTTTAGCTCTTTGACAAAATCAATGATGTCGTGATGGATAAAGGTGACTTCCTCATTGCTTTGGAGCAGGATGTCGTGTGTAAAAACATAGCAGTTTTTTGAGGCGTAGGGAAAATCCCCACCGAATCCGAGAATCTGGCGGTAGGTTTTTCCTCCCATCAATACCGTGTCAATCGTGTGCAAAAAGGCTGTGTAGCCATAGTCCTGATCGGAAAAAAGCCAGTCGATGTTTTCATTTTCACGGGCGATATAGCCATCGAGGCTTGAGGCAATGAAAAGGATGATCTTGCGCATGGTGTTTTTTTGTTATCAACAGATTGAATAAGAGGTCAATTTCGGATATCGGGCTCATTTGGTTCTGTTTTCAAATATAGCCCGGATGTACACCATCATCCTAAAAAAATACAGGGGCAGTAAACTAAATCAGATCAGGGATTTCCTCTGGGATTTGTCGGACAATTGTGGCCGTAGGGGCCGTGGTTTTTTGGACGGGTGCTGAAGGGCATCAAAGGCTGTATCCAGCCCGGAACGGAGCGGCATCCTTTTTTTTGGGGGAGGGGATGGGGTCGTATGACGACCGGACTATTTCAATTGTGCGGTATAGCCCCGCCTGGGCCGAAACCTGGGCAGGCAAAAAAAGATACAGCGAAGTGCCGGTAGCCCGGATGCCTGACGGCCAGTCGCTTTCGCTCCTAAAGGGAGTTGCATTTGACTTTCAACGGGACAGACCCAACTGATTTTTCTCATCAATATAGTGGTGTTTTCTTTCTACTATTGGCCTTCGTTCGCCTTTCGCAGACCATACCTGCCGCAGGCGTTAGGTGTCAGGCGGATGAAGGAGCGTATACGGATGATTTTTATTAAAACATGAACGAGATGAAAAATTTTATTCCTGGGATGAGGCCGGTCGTACTGGCACTCCTGGTAGGGACTACCGGCTATGTAGGGGCACAGCAGGTGCCGGAAAAAAAGCCCTATTGGGAGGATCTTTCGGTCTTTTCCGTCCATACGGAAGCACCACATGCCACATTTGTACCTTTTTCGTCAGAAAGTACGGCCCTCTCACTGGATGAACGGGAATCCCCTTTCTATCAATCGCTGAATGGCGAGTGGGACTTTACCCTGTCCAAAAACCCGGATTCGCAGCCCATTGGTTTTTATAAAAAGGACTTTGACCGGTCGGGATGGCAAAAAATACCCGTGCCCGCCGACTGGCAGTTTCATACAGATGATTTTCCATTATATACGAATATTATATATCCCTATCCGGTAGATCCGCCCCGTGTGCCGCATGACTATAATCCGGTAGGTTCGTATTGGCGTACGTTTTCCGTGCCGGCCGATTGGGCCGGGCAGCAGGTTTTTTTACATTTTGCAGGGGTCAATTCGGCTTTCTACGTGTGGGTCAATGGCCAGATGGTCGGCTATAGCGAGGGGAGTAAGACACCCGCTGAATTTAACATTACCTCTTACCTGGCAGCAGGTGAAAATACACTGGCAGTGGCCGTATATCGCTGGTCCGACGGCACCTACCTGGAGGATCAGGACTTTTGGCGGTTGAGTGGTATTGAGCGGGATGTGTACCTGTATGCTACGCCCACGCTGGCCATTCGCGACTTTTTTGTGCGGGGCACCCTGCAAAATAACTATGTGGATGGCCGACTGCAGGTGGAGACGGATATCCGGAATTACACAAGCACGACAAAAAAAGGAACGCTGAAGGTAAGACTCTACGACGGAAATAGCCTTGTGGCAGAGCAGTCCTCTGTTTTTACGGTATTGAAATCGGCTACAGCGACAACTAATGGTACGATTGAAATCGCAGCACCCAAAACATGGAGTGCCGAAAAACCCAACCTGTACAAAGTCTCGTTTACCCTGCTCGACGACAAAGGAGCCGTGCTGATGTCAACGGCTATCCAGACGGGGTTCCGGTCTGTGGAGCTCAAAGACGGGCAAATGCTGGTTAATGGCCAGCCCATCGTATTTAAGGGAGTAAACCGACACGAGCACGATGAATATAGCGGTCATGTAGTGAGCCGTGAACTGATGCTGAAAGACATTGCGATCATGAAGCAACATAACATCAACGCTGTACGCACCAGCCACTATCCCAATGATCCCTACTGGTACCGGCTTTGCAACGAATACGGACTGTATGTGATCGACGAAGCCAACGTTGAAACACATGGTTTTGGCTATGATATCGACAAAACCCCAGCTAACAAACCGGAGTTTGAAGCCATGCACATGGATCGGTGGAAACGGATGGTGGAACGTGACAAAAACCATCCGTCCATTGTAATCTGGTCGTTGGGAAATGAAGCGGGTGATGGCCCTGCGTTTGTGAAAGGCTACAACTGGATCAAGGCGTTTGACGATAGCCGCCTGGTACAATACGAGCGCGCCGAACAACAAACCACCACCACCCAACCCCATACGGACATCATCCCCTGGATGTATGCAGGTACAGAGGGGATCAGCCAGTATTACCTGGGTAAATACCCGGACAGACCGTTTGTATGGTGCGAATATGCCCATGCCATGGGAAACAGTACCGGAGACCTGGTGGACCTTTGGGAGTTTGTCTATGCCAACCGCCAGGTCCAGGGTGGGTTTATCTGGGATTTTGCTGATCAGGGGCTTGCCCGGTATACAGCAGACGGAGAGAAATACTGGGCCTATGGAGGTGATTTTGCCCCTGCTGGCTATCACAACGATGAAAATTTCTGCATGAATGGCGTGGTAAATGCAGACCGTACCCCTCATCCGGGCCTGGCGGAGGTCAAGCACCTCTATCAGGAGGCAGCATTTGCCTGGGTAAAGGAAGCCACGAATGAACTGGAAATCGAGAACCGGTATTTTTTTACCAACCTGAATGCGTTTGATTTTGACTATTCGCTGCTGGAAGATGGCACCGTCATTGAAACAGGCTCTGTGAACGTATCAGCTGCCCCCCAGCAAAAAGTGACGGTTCAGATACCCCTCTCCACCATACGTTCCGTCGGTAAGGAGTATTTCCTGAACCTCACCGGCAAAACAAAAATAGAAGCCGGCCTGGTGCCACAGGGCCACTTGTTGTTGAGTGCCCAACTGGCCTATTCCTATCAGCCAGGGCCGTCAGTGCCGGAAAACCGTTTTGCCAAATTGAAACTTCAGGATATGGACAACTCAATTCGTATCTCCAATGACCAGGTGGATGTCTCGTTCGACAAGCAAGCCGGTCGGTTGGTTTCCTACAAACTCAATGGCGAGGAAATGTTGCTGGAGGGCCCTACACCCAATTTCTGGCGGGCACCGACCGACAATGATTTTGGCAATGGGTTCCAGATTCGTAACAAAACCTGGAAAAACCTTTGGGAAAACGCTGAAGTGACGGATATCGCTACCTGCAAAAACGCAAAATCCAGCTACTGCGTCACCATTCGTCACCGGTTGGAAAATATCCAGTCGGTCTATACCAGCGTGTATACCGTTTACGGGGATGGCTCCGTTCAGGTGGACAATAGTTTTGAATACGGGGGCCAAGGGGAGGAGGAAATGCCGCGGTTTGGCATGAATATGTCCCTTCCGGCTTCCTTTGATCAGGTCATGTGGTACGGGAGAGGTCCCCACGAAAATTACCAGGACCGTCAGGCATCTGCTTTTGTGGGTC
>JAOUOM010000334.1 GCA_029880385.1 Cyclobacteriaceae bacterium
TTTAATGGACTCGATGAGTAAGTCACAAAAATGACGGTAAAACTTACCCGCTATTTCGCGTATTTCATCATCGTTTTTCGCTGGAAATGATTTTCTTAAATTGGAAAATACCACCTTTTTGCGGTAACCGGCCAAGACATACAATGCGAGGTACAAAATGTCAGACAGCCCGTACAATACCCGGAAAGGCAAGCGTGAAAGTGGGAGAATGACGAGGTAATACAGTATTTTCATCAACTATCGAATTGGCATCCAGAGGTTTTCTTTCCCCTTATGGCAAAGATCACATGATTTGGGCAGGTATCTCCCCCATTTCGCTGATTTCTTCCTAACGTCGCCCCATGAAAAAAGCGCGCGCACATGACTCTCCGCTATTTCACTATATTTTTTGGGAAGTAGAAAAACGACTGTACTCCCTTGCGCTCTCCTATTTGTTCCCAATGGTCGATATCAAAATTAATCCCCATTACACCACACGTGGGTATGTTTTCCGTCCATTTGCCACACAGTTCATTTGCCAGCCCGGTCATACCCGGATTGTGGCCGGTAAGGGCGAGTATTTCACCCCGGCCGTATTCGCGTACAACTTCCAGTATTTCCTCCTCATCCGCATGATAGAGAGTCGGCTCAAGATGTACCCGTTCCTCCGGTATTCCCCAGGCATCGGCCAGGAAAAGTGAAGTGTACAAAGCCCGGCTGGCCGTACTTGCCACCATCAGGGCCGGTGGCGGTATCCGGCTGGCAAGGTAATTTCCCATCCGGACCACGTCCCTCCGGCCCCGGTCATTCAGGGGCCGGTCAAAATCATCCAGCTGGCGGTATGACCAGGATGATTTTGCGTGACGGATCAGGTAGAGTGTTTTCATTACAATGTTAAAAAGCAACAGTAGGCAGAAACCCGGGTGCCTGACGTACAGGGCGGGCCTGCTCAAAAGCATAAGCCAGGCTTATCAACCTGCCCTCAGACCAGGGAAGCCCAAAGAACGACATACCGATGGGCAACCCGTGGACAAAACCAGCCGGTACCGTGATGTTGGGAAATCCGGACCAGGCCGCAGGTGACGAGCTGCCACCACCAAAGTGATCCCCATTTACCACATCAATTTGCCACGCAGGCCCCCCGGTTGGCCCGACAATTGCGTCCAGCCTGTGCGTTTCCATGGTGAGGGTGATACCTTCCCGCGAACGTTTTTGGAGCATGGTGACAGCCTCCAGGTATTCCGTTTCGTCCAGGCCGCCCCGTTTTTCGGAACTTTCGAGTATTTCCATCCGGAAAAAAGGCATGGCTTCTTTTTCATTGGCCTTATTAAATGCAATCACATCCGAAAGGGACTTCACCCCCGAAGTAGCGTTGGCACCGGCCAGGTATTTATTTAAACCATCCTTAAACTCATACTCCAACACCAGCCTTGAGGGGCCATACAATTCCTTAATACCGGGAATTACTTCCTCTATATCGATCAGTTCAGCACCCTGTGCCCTCAATACTTCCAGTGATTGCTCCAATTGCTCATCTACTTTTTCATGAAAGCCAAAGGGTGACCTCCACACACCAATCCTGGCACCTGAAAGTGCACCTTTATCCAAAAATGGTGTATAATCGACCAAGGCATTTCCTGTGCTTGCTGTTGTTTTCGAATCCTTTTCATCAACTCCCGTAAGGACACCCAGCAGGATCGCTGCATCCGCCACGGTCCGGGCCATTGGGCCGGCTGTATCCTGTGAGAATGATATGGGAATAATCCCGCTACGGCTCAGCAACCCTACGGTGGGTTTGATCCCAACCACACCATTGGTCGAACTGGGACAGACGATCGACCCGTTGGTTTCGGTACCAATGGTCACCGCACACAGATTGGCAGAAACGGCCGATCCCGAACCCGAACTGGAACCACAAGGGTTTCGATCGATCACAAACGGGTTGCGTGTCTGCCCGCCCCGGCTGCTCCATCCGCTAGACGAACGTGTGGAGCGAAAGTTCGCCCACTCACTTAAATTTGTTTTGCCGAGCAATACGGCACCGGATTCCCGCAATTTGGCGATAATAAAGGCATCATTTGCGGCCTTATTTCCCTCCAGGGCCAGTGCACCGGCTGTCGTCATCATCTGGTCGCCAGTATCAATATTATCCTTGATCATGACGGGTATGCCATGCATTGGGCCCCGCACTTTTCCTTCTGCCCGTTCTTTGTCCAGTTGATCTGCGATGGAAAGCGCATCGGGGTTACGTTCAATCACCGAATTTAGACGTGGCCCCGCCTGGTCGATGGCCTCAATTCTGGCCAGATACATTTCGGTTATTTTCCGTGCCGACAGATCCCCGTTTTCCATTTTTTGCTGTAGGGAGGCAATGGTTGCTTCCAATAGCTCAAACTCATTGTATCCGATACTTTCTTCCGCTGTTCCTGCATTTGATCCGGAGGGTGCCATGCAACTGGTGGCCAAAGCCGGTACGGCAAGTGTACCCAGCGTACTGTTTCGTAAAAAATTTCTTCGTTTCATCATTTCTATTGTTGATCTATGGTTTTTCGGTAAATGGTATTTTTTCTGTCCTGTACCGCCCATCCGTCTGACGGTTTGCTAAAGATACACATCCCACAATTTTGGTAAACAAGGAATGGGACAAATGGCCACAAGAGCCGACATTTGGTCAGGGCTTATCTTCTGTCGGGCCGGCAGGCAGGTAGAAATCAAAAACAAGCTCATTCATGCATTTAAAATGTCCTTTTGGGCATTTTCCATAACCAATTTTGGAACAGGGCCTACACTGGAGTTTGTTGTTTTCAAATATAACAAATTGGGTTTTGTACGGGTACATTCCAAACCGGGGTGTCGTATTTCCCCAGATGGAAAATATTTTTTTACGAAAGGCCGCTGCGATGTGCATCAGGCCCGTATCATGGGAAAAAACCACTTCCGACTGTTGGATAAGGGATGCCGATTGGTTCAGGTTAAATTTGCCACACGCATTAAAAATACGCGTGCCCTTGCCTAGTTTTTTCACCAATACTTCTTCGTACGGACGGGACTGGTGGCTGCGGGCAAAAAAATGTTCGATCTGATTGCCCAACTCGGTATCTTCCGGCCCCCCCAGCAGGATAATCGGGTTATTGATACGGTCGCAGAGCTCTATGAGGCGATTGAATGGCAGCTGCTTGGTAGCAAATTTGGCCCCTATCACCACCGCCACGAAACCCTGCTGATGGGAAGGCGGCAACCAGTCATTTTCAACCTGGTCTTTGTCGGGGATGAAATAGTCGAGCCCAAGGCTGTCCTTTTTTATCCCGAATGCCGCAACACACGCCATATACCTGTCTACAATGTGCAGGTTTGGCAAACGATCCCATTTGAAATTGACAAACAACCACTTCCTGAAATTAATTTTATCAAAACTAAAAGAAGGTTTGCGCAAAGCCGTTTTGATCAACAGTGTACGCAAATTATGGTGCAGGTCTATAATCGCATCAAATCCTTCTTTGTCCAGCTCTTTGAGCAACGCAACGAGTGAGTCCTCCAGCACATGCACTTTATCTACATAGGGGTTTTCGGCCAGCAGGGGTGCATATTGTTTTTTGGTAGCATAATGTACCTCTGCTTCGTCCAGTTGCGTTTTCAGCGCACGTACTACCGGTGTGGTAAGTACAATATCACCTATGGATGAAAACCGAAGAACCAGTAACTTCATGGCAAATGTCGATTAGTGAAGAAGAATGTATACTTCAGGACTGGCAAATTAACCTGTTTTTTTTGTTTGCAGGCCGCAGGACAAGGCAGGCCGTGCTAATTTCTTTTCAAAGCACAGGTTTGGAGCAATCCAACGTATTTTTCTGTAATGGCTTCCAGTATTTCACCCCAAAACCTAGTCTGCAATAAAGATGCACGTTACCTTTGAAAGGGTAAATGATTA
>JAOUOM010000336.1 GCA_029880385.1 Cyclobacteriaceae bacterium
AGGCGAATACGGTGAAGAATGGCACAAGGCCGGCACAAAAATGCAAAAGCAAAACGTATTTGATGATTTTATCGCGGCAGGTGAATACCTGATCAGTGAGGGCTATACATCCAGTGATTACCTGGCCATTGCCGGGGGGTCAAATGGAGGCTTGCTGATAGGAGCGACCATGACACAACGGCCCGACCTGGCCAAAGTGGCGTTCCCCGCTGTAGGTGTAATGGACATGCTCCGCTATCATAAGTTTACGGCAGGGGCAGGATGGGCATCCGATTATGGGACATCCGAGGAGTCAAAGGAAATGTTTGAATACCTTCGGGCATATTCTCCTGTTCACAATTTGCGGCCGGGTACATCCTACCCTGCTACAATGGTCACGACTGCCGATCATGATGACCGGGTGGTTCCGGCCCATTCATTTAAGTTTGCGGCGGCCTTGCAGGCTTCACATGAGGGAGCGAACCCGGTACTTATCCGAATAGAAACGGATGCAGGCCATGGAGCAGGTACGCCGGTTTCAAAAACAATAGAGCAGGAGACTGACCGGTATGCTTTTGCCTGGTACAATATGGGTGTAATACCCGAATTGGCGAAAAAGGATATGTGATGAATATTTGAAAAGATGCCTTCTTATTCGTTGCGTTAATGAATAAGGGGGCACCTTTTGTTTGATTGAAAAAAGATGGTAGTTAGAAGAGGAGAAAAGAAGGATTTAGTTGCGGTACTTGACTTGATACGTGAACTGGCGAATTATGAGAAAGAGCCATATCAGGTGACCAATACGGTGGAGCGGATGGAACGGGAGGGATTTGGCGAAACACCCGTTTTTGGATTCCTGGTGGCAGAAATTTCCGGACGAATTGTGGGCACCGCCATCTATTACTACCGTTATTCCACCTGGAAAGGAAAGCGCCTGTACCTCGAAGATATCGTGATCACGGAATCGGAACGAGGGAAAGGGATCGGTACAAAATTATTCGAAAGAACCGAGCAGATTGCGCGTGATACAGACTGTACCGGGATGATGTGGCAGGTGCTGGACTGGAATGAACCGGCAATCAATTTTTATAAAAAGTACAAGACGCGGTTTGACGAAGGCTGGATCAACTGCCATCTCGATTTTTAAATTTCCTCAAGTAGCGTACGAAAAGCCACAAACCTACTCCCGTATTTGTCCATATGTGCTTTTTGTAGTGCGGGGGCTTCTGTAGAAAGGTAGCTTTCCAGATCACCAATGGTCTGGGCAAAAAATTGAAGCGCATAGGTAACACCATTGGTGTCCGCTTCCTCATTGAGCAGTCGCAAAAATTTATACCCTTCAAAACGACCGGTTTTTAACACATTCGGGATGTGTGATTGTTTCATCCAGTTGATCCACTCGGCTTCTATGTCAGCGTCCACACTATAGGTAATATTGTATAAAATCATTTGATCATTCGTTTATTCAACAAAAATAGGTCGAAGATTTGAATACATTTTTTCATACTACTATGATTTTGTAAAAACCGGGCAGCGGAAAATTGGCCCGTACAGGATAGCTATACGGTAAGTTTTCGCCGAAAAAGGGCCTGCATTCCATTTACCGCTTTGTTATGCAACATCTTTTTTTGTTTTATTTAATTGAATATTTTCCGGATTTTTGAAGAAACAATGTGTCTGAAACCAGGGTTTCCTAGTGAGGAAGGACTGTGGAGCATATGAATACTTATTCGATTAAAGATCTTGAAAACCTGTCAGGGATAAAGGCGCATACGCTGCGTATCTGGGAACAGCGATATGGGCTTTTGATGCCCAAACGAACGGCCACCAATATCCGGTATTACGACAAGAATGACCTGAAACTCATTCTCAATATTGCCCTTTTAAAGGACAATTTGTTTAAGATATCGAGGATTGCGACAATGACTGAAATTGAAATTCAGGAAGAAGTCATTAATTTAACAGAGTCCAAGTTGCCAAATCAGGAGCAACTTCATTCCCTGACTGTCTGCCTTATTGAAATGGAGGAAGATATGTTTGAAAAAATTCTTTCTTCCAACATTTTGAAAATTGGGTTTGAGAGGACCATGCTTGAAGTGATTTTTCCTTTTTTAAAAAAAATAGGCATTCTATGGCAGACAGGCGCTATTAATGCCAGTCAGGAACATTTTATTTCAAATTTAGTCCGCAAAAAAATATTTGTTGCAACGGATGGATTATATGTTTCACCTGATTCCGGTTCTAAGAAGTATGCTTTGTTTTTGCCGGAAGGGGAGACGCATGAAATGTCCATCTTGTTTGCTAACTATATGTTGCGTGCACGAAAAATCCGCACCACATATTTGGGGCAGTCAATTCCGTTGGAAGATATGGAAGCCTACTATCACACGCATAGACCGGATTACCTGGTTACGTCATTTATCTCATCACCTGGGCCATCTGAAGTTCAGAAGTATATAAATACTCTGGGAAAAACCTTCCCGGATAGTACGATTCTGTTGTCTGGGTATCAGGCGATATGGAATGACCTTAAATTCCCAAAAAATGTACGTCTTTTAAAAAGCTTCAAGGAATTTATTCATTTTGTTGAAAAAGAGCCGTTTTCCGGTTGATGACAAGAAAATTCCCGTTCACTCATTTCTTTTTGTTTAACGAATAATTATAAAAGTTAAACAAAAAAATAATTCGAAAGTAAATATTTACCTGCAAAATCATTAAAATATACAATTAAATTATGCTTAAAATGATATATGGCATGTGTTAATTGGAATAATGTGTTTATTTTGAAAAAATAAGTCGATCAAAATTTGGTGTATACACATCTAAATGTTTAACATTAAAGACAAAATAGTTAAACACCAAAACACACCAACATGACCTCATTAGAATTTAGTTACAAGGTTGATCAGCTGACCACAACGCTGAAACCTTATGCTTTGCGGCTCACAAAAGACAGGGAAGATGCCAATGACCTGCTCCAGGAAACACTTTTAAAGGCATTTAATAACCGGGATAAATTTGCTCCGGGGACGAATCTGAAAGCCTGGATGTATACCATCATGAAGAACACATTTATTACCAATTATCAGCGGATGGTAAGACGTAATACGTTTATTGATACAACGGAAAACCTACACTTTATTAATTCATCAGGTACGATCACCTGTAATAAGGCAATGGGAAATTTTGAAATGAAAGACATACAGGATGCTGTATGCAAACTGGGAGATTGTTATAGACTTCCTTTTCTAATGCATTTTGAGGGTTATAAGTACCATGAAATTGCGGAGGAGCTTTGCATACCAATCGGCACTGTAAAAAACAGGATCCACATTGCAAGAAAAGAACTGAAAGCTCTTCTCAGTATCTACGCATACAAAAATTAAGCTGTTATATGTATTTTCTTTTAGGGGGGTAACATTTGGTTACCCTTTCTTTTTTATACTCAATTCCTTAAGAAAAGAATGTATTGAATCATAGATCATATTGAGCTCCTCATCTGAAATGACATATGGAGGCAACAGATAGAGTACGTTGCCAAGTGGTCTGAGTAAAATATCCTTTTTAAGAAAATAATTATAGATCCTCTCCTTGAAACGGCTACCATAGCCTTTGTCATCGGCGACTAGTTCCAGTGCCAGGATCGTTCCACGCATTCTCACATTCAGAATATGGGATGTGGACGGAAGCGTATCAACAAAAGCCCGGTGTTTTGTTTCTATCTGCTGTATGCGGGCAAGGGTTGATTTTTTCAAAAGCAATTTCATACTGGCATTTGCCGCAGCGCATGCCATGGGATTTGCCGTATAGGAATGTCCATGGAAAAAGGTTTGGGCTAATTCCGGGCTGGAAAAGGCATCTTCAACCTGTTGGTTTACGACGGTAAGGCCCATGGGAAGGAAGCCGCCTGTCAGTCCTTTGGAAAGG
>JAOUOM010000335.1 GCA_029880385.1 Cyclobacteriaceae bacterium
TGACAGACTTCATGATGCCATCGGTTGTTTCATATTCGTATTGGTTGACATAAGCTGCCAGCAGGTTGCCGGTTTGCAGGTAATCGTATATTACGGCTTGTAAATCCCCATTTTCATCCTCACCATTTGTATAATCTTTACCGCCCATACTATAGGTGTATTCACCCATGCGCATGGTGGCACCATCAGGCTTGGCTGACAATTCATACGGGCCAAACTGGTTTGGAAGGAAATGGATGAGCTCGCGAAAGCCTACTACATTCATACGGTTCAGAGAGCCAAAATTAACCGGTTCACGTTTGTAACCACCCAGAGGGTCATTGTCATCACTTGGTTCGTAAGTTTCCATGGGATCGCCACCGGAGGGATAGGATGCTTGTGGCGCATTGTCTTTGTTTTTCTTTTTCCCGAAAAGGAATTCGTCCAATACCTGGTCGGCCTTTTTTTCAAGTTTTCTTTTTACATCGATCTGGGCACGTAGGGGGATCCAATTAAGTGCGAAGAATAGGAGGGCGAGAGCTGTGTATTTCATAACATGTAGTTTAAAAATGATTCGAGACATGCATAAAGATTAAAGTTAGGATTATCCCGCGGAATTAAAAAGTGGGCCATAATAAGTAAAATTTTCCCGACTTGGATTTCCCCCAATCCTTTTTCATCTGCCACTGCCATCGAATATAGCCTGCCGGAAGCCGGCAGGGTTACCTTACATGTGTACACTCTGAGTGGCCAGTTGATTAAGCCTCTTGTGGATGAAATAAAAGAACAGGGTTACCATCAGGTGATATGGTCACCTGAAAACATAGAAGGGGGCATTTATTTTTATACCCTTACGTACAAGGGTGAGACCACCATGAAACGGATGATAAAAGTTAAGTAAGTGTAGTCCATATTTCGTAAACCCTGTCTTCCCTTGAAGTCAGGGTTTATTTTTTGATAGCCCTTCCAAGGGCCATACCGGCTATTGAGCTGCCAAAGCCAATCAGCATGGCCGGAAACGGGATGGGAAAAAGGTATTCAAAAGCCAGGTAACTCCCCAGCCCAAGCCCCATCGACAAAATGGCCCCCCACCGGGAGGTTGTATTGTGAAAAAGCGCACTGTACATGGGCACCAGGATAGCGACCAGTCCTAGTATCGATGATTCTGCGACCAACCCGTAAATGGAATCACTTCCCATTGCCAACAGCGTGGCTGCGACCGCTATAAGCACGACCGACAAACGGGAGATGATCAGAAATTGCCGATCGGAAGCCTGTGGAAAAAAAAGTGGCTTGATCATGTTTTCAGATAATATAGTGGAAGGGGCAAGCAAAGCACCGCTACATGTGCTGAAAATGGCCGAGATCAATGCCCCGTAAAACAAAACCTGAAGCCACAAAGGTGCATAGTTGCTTACTAATGACATCAGCGAATATTGTGTATCACCCTGGGCAAAGGCCGGGTGGATTTGGTAGACCAACAGTCCCAGATAGAGGGGAAGCAGGGCAATGATGAGGTATAAAAATGCACCGAAATACGTGGAACGAACTGCTGTTTTTTCGGATTTGGCAGCATTTGCCCGTTGGAAAATATCCTGTGAGGCCAGTGATCCAAAGCCTAACGTAAGCCAGGCTGCCAGGTATTCAAACCAGTCGGATGCACGGCCTGTTGTCGGATAAAATTGGAAGAAATTTTCCTTTGGAGCTACAAAGACTGACCCTGGCCCTGCCAGTCCGGTCAGGTAGATAGCCAACAGGATTAGACCCAGCACAATGACGATACTCTGGATAAAATCAGTAATGGATATCGCCCACATGCCTCCCCCTGCCGTATAGGCTGTCACGATGACGGAACTAAAGATGATTCCAGATGTGCTGCTAAGCCCAAAAACCGACTCAAATAGGATACTAAGTGCGATCAGCTGGGCAGCTATGTACCCGAAAAAGGACAATAGCATGAAAAACGAAGCCACGAACTCTACCTTGGCACCATAGCGTTCTCGAAACAAGTCGCCCAGTGTGATGATATTTTTACGGTAAAGAGGCCGTACAAACAGGAGTCCAAACAATAGAAGGCAAAGAAAACCGCCAAACGGGTCTTCGATTACCCCCAGTAGTCCATGCCGGATAAATTCGGAGGAGGCACCAAATACTGTTTCCGACCCAAACCAGAAGGCAAATAAGGCGAAGGAGTTGAGCAAAAAAGGAAGTTTGCGCCCGGCGGAAAGAAAATCTTTTGAATTGTGAACCAGCCGTATGGCTGCCAAACCAAGAAGCAGCGTAAGCATCAGATATAAGATAACCCAAAACCCGAGCATCAGCTAAAAATTGGGTTATGCCAAGCTGGGTTGACCGGACATTTGCGAATGATGACCTTTGGATGCATGATACCAACTGCTGATTAAGCAGGTTTTTCGAGAAAAAGGGTAAGTAACTTGTACATGTTGGCAATGCTCCAGATCGATGCTTTTTCTTTGTTTGTATGATACTCTGACGTAGGCACCTGAAGGGTAGTTCCTGAATACATGTGATTGGTTTTGAGGATGAGTTTACCCAACTCGGTGTTTCCCAGATGGTCATTGCCCAGGCGCAGCAACGTGAGGTCTTTAAAATCAAACGGGATGGCCGCTTCGTCGCAAATGTTTTTCAATTGATGCGTAAACGAGCGGTTAAAAGGGGCATAATTATCCGTATAGCGGAGCACAACACTGCCATTTTCCTGCATGGCTTCCCGATTGGCAGAAGCCGGATAGGGGCTGGTGTCCAGTACCAGGATGTTTTTGGGTGCCATGGAATGACGGGAGAAGAAACGTTCGAGGTATATCCAGCTTTCCCCAATTTCCTCGTCGGTCGTAAGGATGGCCGTGAACGGCAGGTTGTGTTCAAATAACTTGGTGATGACCGATACGCTGAGGGTATTGTCTATTTGACCGGAAATAAAACTGCCACCCGATGAATCCTCGGCCACAAATGCCAGCGGGATTACCTGGTGTTTGAGGGATTTTAAGTTGTCCAGTCCTTCCAGCTCAAAGGTCAGGTAATCATCCAGAACAACCAGATTTTTTTCGGCAATGTAGGCTTCCCCCAATGTTTCAAAGCTCACCGGGTCGTAGGCCACTACTTTTTCTCCGACAAAATAATTCGAAACACGTGCCATTTGCGACGGGTTAATTTCTTCTTTGTCAAAATTGATCCGTTTGATGGCATGCGCTGCGTATTCGATATCCCGTTGCTGTTCATTGGCAGGTCCGCGGTAGATGAGGTTACGATCCAGTATTTTGTAAAGGCCATGCCGGTCAATGTGTGCCGATATCAGCTTGTCGGGGCGAAAATCATTATTGGATACGGCCATCAGAATCCTTCTCCCATAGCGATTATAGAGCGATTCGGTCTTTAGCCCCATTTCTTTGTATTCCAGTTCCAATGCCTGAAAAAAAGGTTCTTCAAATCCGATAACAGAAGGGATTTTGAGGTAATCGCGGCATTTTTTTATGATCCGCTGGCCAGTCACAGATTTATGTGTCGTATCCATGGAATGGGGCAAAATGATCGAAATATGGAATTTTACACCACCAAGATGATTTGCTTTTGGATAACTGCCAAAAATATTTGTTGAACGGACGGTGAGGGACTTGCCTGACCACTTTGTGAAGGACAGAATTCGTGCCTTGTCCGTATTTTTTCAATTCCCCTGATTCATCATATATTCGCTTCTCTGAAATAATAAAGAAATGCGGTTTTTGGTTGTTTTGTTCTGTGCGATGATCCTGCTGGCAGGGTGTGACCATCCGCAAAACCCAATACAGACCGTTTTATTAAAAAATAAATTTTTGTCTGAGGTATCCCAAAACCCGGAGCACGAAGTACAGGTCTTGTATACCCAGATAGACAGGGACTCACTGCAAATTCCCCATTTTACGACGTATG
>JAOUOM010000337.1 GCA_029880385.1 Cyclobacteriaceae bacterium
AACGTATGCATTCATTGGCGAAAAAATGATTTCGGATGGCGTACTCCGGCACGTGGATGGACAAACCATCGAAGGATTTGCCGATGATTATGCTGCTGTTATCCAGTCATTTATCACCTATTACCAGACGACATTCGACGAAGGTGCCTTGCAGGCAGCGCGCAACCTTACCGGGCGCATGTTGAGCCATTTTTATGATCCGGGCGAACAGTTGTTTTACTATAGTTCGGCCGATGCCGAAAGCCTGATCGCACGGAAAAAAGAATTTTTTGATAATGTGATCCCCTCATCCAATTCGCTCATGGCAGAAAACCTGGTGCGACTGGGCATGTTGCTGGATTCGGCAGACTATCGTGACAGGGCCGTCGGCATGGTAAGCCAGGTAAGTAAAATGCTGGAATCGGATCCACAATACCTCTCGCAATGGGGTATTTCGGCTACCTATCTCGCGTTACCAATCCCGGAAATTGCAATCATAGGGGAAAACGCCTGGCAGACAGCTGCTAAATTTCAACAAGCCTCCCTTCCGGTAAAAATCCTGATGGCTACTGCATCATCCAGTACGCTTCCGTTACTTCGGGAAAAGAAAGCCCTTGAAAATCAAACCACTATTTATGTTTGTTTCAATAAAACGTGCAAACTGCCGGTCTTTACCGTGGAAGATGCGCTCCTCCAAATAAAGGAAGCAACGGCCCTTCGACGAAATACGAAATAAGGATTAACTACCGGTCGTCAAGTTCCGTGTCGGTTAATTCGCTTTTGGTTTTATCTTTCTACATCGATTCGAATGATTCAGATGCTGTAAAATAAACGGGCGCATAACGGAGAAAAGATGACAACCGGAAAAGAAAAAAATTTACGAAGTGCCAACTGGTTTGGACGCAGGGGAAAAGATGGTTTTATCTATCGTGCATGGATGAAAAACCAGGGCATTCCGCACGATATGTTCGAGGGAAAGCCCGTCATTGGTATCTGCAATACATGGAGTGAACTGACACCCTGCAACGCCCATTTACGTGACCTGGCCGAAGCGGTAAAAAAGGGGGTTATTGAAGCTGGAGGCTTTCCGGTAGAATTTCCCGTGATGTCACTGGGCGAAACACTGATCAAGCCCACAGCCATGCTCTACCGTAACCTGGCAAGTATGGATGTGGAAGAATCCATTCGTGCCAACCCCATCGACGGAGTGGTACTGCTGTGTGGTTGCGACAAGACCACCCCTTCGCTGGTGATGGGTGCATGTAGCGTAGATCTACCGACACTGGTGATTTCGGGTGGCCCGATGCTGAAAGGGCACTGGAAAGGAAAACACATCGGTACCTCGGATGTCTGGCGATTTGATGCGGCACATAAACTGGGTCAGATCACTGATCAGGAATTTATTGAGGCCGAAGCATGCATGGCACGTACACAGGGGCATTGTGCCGTGATGGGAACCGCAGCTACCATGGCCGTCATGGTAGAATCACTCGGTCTTTCCCTGCCCGACAATGCTGCTATTCCGGCAGCAGATGCCCGACGAAAAGTGCTGTCCCGGCTTTCGGGCAGACGTATTGTGGACATGGTAAGGGAGGATCTGACACTTTCCAAACTTTTGACCCGAAAGGCGTTTGAAAATGCCATCATGGTCAATGCCGCCATTGGCGGATCAACCAATTTTGTCATTCACCTATTGGCCATTGCCGGCCGGATCGGTGTGGATCTGTCCATTGATGATTTCGACAAATTCTCACAAAACATTCCTTTGCTGGCCAATATACAGCCTTCCGGCATACACTACCTGGAGGATTTGTTTTATTCCGGTGGATTGCCTGCCCTGATCAGGGAAATGAAAAGCATTATTCACCAGGATGCCCTTACCGTCAACGGAAAAACAATGGGCCAAAACTGTGAGTCAGCGGAGGTCTACAACCGCGACATTATCGGCACCATGGAGCAACCTTTCAAGCCTGAATCCGGCATTGTGGTGGTAAGGGGAAACCTGGCCAAAGACGGGGCTGTAATCAAACCATCAGCAGCCAGTCCTGCCTTGTTAACGCATACAGGCAAAGCAGTCGTTTTTGAAAATATAGAAGACTATCATGCACGAATTGATGATCCCGATTTAGAGATCGACGCAACCAGTGTGATGGTATTGAAAAATGTGGGACCCAAAGGCTATCCGGGAATGGCTGAGGTTGGCAATATGGGCCTGCCAAAAAAACTTCTGGAACAGGGGGTCACCGATATGGTACGGATTTCGGACGGGCGAATGAGCGGTACAGGGTTTGGCACCGTCATATTACATGTATCGCCCGAAGCCGCTGTTGGCGGTGTGCTGGCATTGGTGCAAAATGGGGACCTGATCACCCTGAATGCACACAACCGCACCTTGCACCTGGACGTGTCGGAACAGGAACTTGACGCACGAAGGAATAGCTGGAACCAAACAGAGACAGTCCATCCGCGTGGTTATGTACATCTGTACCAAACTCATGTAGAACAGGCGCATCTGGGTGCAGATATGGACTTTTTGAAAGGGGGTTCCGGAAGTACGGTCACGAGGGATTCCCATTAACAAAACGAATAAGATCGGTATGGATTTCAGAAATAAAACAGCCATTGTGACGGGTGCCGGCCAGGGCATAGGGTTCGAAATTTGTTCACAACTTGCCAATCAGGGGGCTTTTGTTATTTTAAATGATCTGGATGGTGAATTGGCCAATCGTGCAGCTCAAAAAATCAACGAGCAAGCCACCGGCAGATGCATGGCCCTGACGGGTGATGCCAGCGAATTTACCTTTATCCATGAAATGGTGGAGGAAGCCGTCAGGCAAACCGGACAGCTCGATATCATCGTTGCCAATGCAGGGATTACTCTTTTTGGCGATTTCCTGACCTATCAACCGGAGGCTTTCCGCAAGGTGATGCAAGTCAATCTGGCGGGTACATTCTTCCTGGCACAAGCGGCGGCACTTGTTATGAAAAATCAGCGCAACGGTGGTTCCATGCTGTTTATGTCGTCGGTGACGGGACACCAGGCACACAAAGACCTGGCAGCCTATGGCATGAGCAAAGCGGCATTGGAAATGCTGGCGAAAAACCTGGTGATCGAATTGTCCCCATTCAAAATAAAGGTAAACACAATTGCACCGGGTGCCACGCTCACCGAGCGAACCCAGAACGACCCTGAATATGCCCAAACCTGGTCACGAATCACTCCGATAGGCAGTGCCGCCACAGTCACGGACATTGCCCATGCTGCCTTGTTTCTCGTATCCGACCAGGCATCCCATATTACCGGACAAAACCTGATCATTGACGGGGGTTGGACCAGTATTTCCCCTTCACCCTACTGAGCGGTCTACCCTTACAAACCGATCTTGAGAAGGAAAAATGTAGCCCTGCTACAGATGTCCCTTTTTTTTCGCCATTATTTCCTGTCTTCAAGACCTAAATGCCGCGTTCCTTTCCGAATCATTGTTTTTTACCCCAACTTCGAAGCTCAAAGCGAAATGAAAGAAAAATTCAGCGATACGGCCATCTTGTTTTTTTCCAGGGAAATGGAGCAAGAGGCGCGTGTCAAGGAACTGGCCACACGGCACAACCGGCACGTGTGCCAAACCCTCATTCGCTCCAGCCTGCAAACAGCACATGCCAGCCACTTACCCGTAATAACCTGCTACCAGCAATCCGGCAACTCGTTCGGTGAGCGATTTGTCAATGCCCTTGAACAGGCTTTTGCACAGGGATACCAATATGTCATAGCAATCGGTAATGACAGCCCCCTCCTGACATCCCAAACCTTGCGTACCACTGCCTCATTGCTGCGGGAAAATGATCTGGTACTAGGCCCCTCAACAGATGGTGGCGTTTACCTGATCGGAATTGCGAGACATACCTTTCAACGCCACGCGCTTTTGAAT
>JAOUOM010000338.1 GCA_029880385.1 Cyclobacteriaceae bacterium
CACCGCCTGCCCCGTTGACAGCATGGATGTGTTTTCGGTATTTGAGGTGGAGCAAGGTCCACATTTGTTTGTTGCCCTTGAGGATTATGTGTCCACCACGCCCCCCGTCGCCACCGTCTGGTCCGCCTTTGGGTATGAATTTTTCCGTACGGAAATGAACCTTGCCAGGGCCACCGGCACCCGAACGACCGTAGAATTTAACGTAATCAATGAAGTTTGATGTCATGTTGGGTTGTCGGTCAGAGCCGGTCGATAACTTGGCAAATGGAGGTAAATATATGATTGATAGAACCCACGCCGTTGATGCCATTGAACTTGTTTTGCTCTTTGTAATAGCTGGCGACAGGGGCAGTTTCGTTTAGGTAGACACTGATACGTGTATTGATTTTTTCCTCATCCTGGTCGTCTACGCGTCCGGATGTTTTGGCTCTTTCCTTGATCCTGATCCGTAGTTCGTCTTCGGGAACTTCCAGTGCGATCATGGTCGAAATGGAAAGGTCGTGGGACTGGAGCATGGTGTCGAGCGAAGTGGCCTGGTGCACCGTTCGGGGAAACCCGTCGAATATAAACCCATTGGCATCCAGGTGATGTGAGATTTTGTCTTCGACCATCTTGATGACCACTTCGTCCGGTACCAGTTTGCCCTGATCCATATAGCCCCTTGCCAGTTTGCCCAATTCCGTACCTTCTCCCAGGTGGATTCGAAACAAGTCGCCTGTGGACAGGTGAACCAGTTTGTATTTGGCTATGATATTTTCACTTTGTGTGCCTTTTCCTGCGCCCGGAGGGCCAAATAATACGATATTCAACATAGTCTTTGTTATTCTTTTACTGGGCTGTTAAGTTAATTCATTTTATGCTTGGTCGATTCCCTTTTGACACAGATCATGTTTTTGTCGATCATAGTTCGTTCATCAGGAAAATATACATGTCGATCATGGCCTGCAGGTCGCTAAGGTGCACTTTTTCATCAGGTGAATGCACATGGTCTTCCGGGGCACCGATAAAGCACCAATCGACCGGATGGTGCGATAGCTGTACTTCCCGACCATCACTTGATCCCGAGCCTTCCACTTCCAATTGATAGGGGATGCCGCTTTTATCGGCCAGTGCCACGATTTTGTCAATAAATTTGCGCCTGGGGATGTTGCGGTCGCGCATGGATATCACCACGCCTTCGCCATGGGACACACCATCGGTGACCCAGGTGATGTCGGCAATGAGGGCCTGACGGATCGGGTACTGACGGCAAAGGTGATCCAGGATAAAGGGCACACTGCCACCCCCGTGTTCTTCAAACGTGCTAAAAACAATAGCTCCGTCTTTAAGTGTTTGCGCTACCTGAAGGGCAACAAATACACCCAGGCGGTTGTCGAGATAGGGAGACTGGATAAACTCCTCGCTAAGACGAAAGTTGGGCCTGAATACGAGGGAAGTGCCACGCTGTACCGCCCTGGGAAAATCAAAAAAAGGCAGGTCATCTTCCATCCGCAATGTGCATTCGATGGGCCCCAGCTTGTCTTTTCCGGACAACACATAGCCCGTTTCGGCTTTAGGGCTTCCGATTGGAACCAGTTGATCCTGGTAACGTACGGTAAATCCAATGCTGTCGGTATGGGCAAATATGAGGGTGCGTGGGGTTCCGAACACAAGCACAAGGGCATCGTGAAACAATGTTTCGTCCTGCAACACAACAGGTACTGTCTCCCATTCATGTGCATGGGCACCGATATATTCCAGGAGGAAGGATTTCATTCGGAACTCTTCACCAGAGGGGGCATGAACGGCCAATAAATCTTTGAGTAAATCCAATTCGTTTTAAATCAATCGGCAAAGATGCCTTGATGACAGTTTAAATACCAGCATTGGAACATTAAAAATCCATGATCAGCAGAAACTGTCACTTTTTTGACGGGTAAAACAAATCAATTCGCTGGAAAAATCGTTGTGCTCATATATGGGCATCAATCTGGGAAAATATTTACTTGTGTATTTGTTGAGCACTGTCAAGTTTGCGTTTGGCCCTACGCTGGGCGTGGGATATGGGCTGAATGTACCCATCACTGCCTTGCTGACAGTGGCGGGTATGATGACGACCGTCTATGTAACCAGCTATTTCGAGAAGCAGATTCACTGGGCATTGGTGCGATTGTTTTCCTACAGAAGGAAGAAAAAAATATTTACAAAGCGCAATCGGCAGTTCGTGAAAATATGGCGACTTGTCGGGCTCAAGGGAGTGGCATTTCTGACTCCCGTACTATTCACACCTGTATTGGGTGCGATATTGGCGAATGCTGTCGGGGGCAAAAAAAGTGAGATAATTAAATGGATGTGGGCAAGTGCCCTTTTTTGGGCGATAGCCATTACTTTTTCTATCAAGTTTGCTGTAGGCTGGATGGAGTTACTGGTCTAAGCATGCAACAGTTCCCAAAAGCCGGCCATTTGGCGACGCGAACAATTCCTTCATATTTTTTGGCAGTTTGAATGCGAGGCTGTGGCCTGATAAACCTGATCGTGGGCAGCACGCCGGCCTGGCGGGGAGAGCAGGTAACACGGGTGACTGGGGTCAGGATGTGTCGTTTCTTATCTGGCTGTCAGTATTTTGTATAAACTAAAAAAAGCCACCCTTTTTTGAGAGTGGCTTTGAGAAAGTGAACCCGGCAGGATTCAAACCTGCAACCTCCAGAGCCGTAATCTGGTGCACTATTCAGTTATGCTACGGGTCCTTTTCGTTAAACGAGCACAAAAGTAATAATTTGTTAAATAAATACACGTTAATCTTTCAGTTTTAAAATTGCATCTATCTTTGCTACTTAACATTTCTGGATATGCGAAAAATACTTGGGATCATTGCATTGTTTATTTTGGGGACGGCCGTGATGGCGCAAACGGTCGACAGGCCTGAACAACCTGATTTTCCAGGTGATCTTTCATTTGATATTGGGTCAAATTTATTTTTGAACAGTCCCGAATTTATGAGGACCAAATGGTGGCCTTCACATTCGCTAGGGATTTATTATACGAGAGGCATTAAATTAAATCAGCATCTGATGTTCAATCCATCGGTGGGTTTTGGGATTGAGCGATTTGGCTTTGCCAACCGGGTGAATTTTTTACAGGATTCATTGCGGAGGTTTCAGTTTGATACGTTGCGGGGTTATGACCTTCAGATGAGCAAGCTGGCGATCACGTATGCAGAGGTTCCATTTGAGCTGCGGTATTTTCCTGTAAAAACGATTGACGGGGATGGTTTTTTTATTGCCATCGGCGGAGTGATTGGTGCGCGAATCGATGCGCATACCAAAATAAAATATAAGATGGGCGAGGATAACCGCATGGACAAGAGCAAGGCAAATTTTGGTCTGAATGATTTTCGCTATGGTGTGCAGGGGCGGATAGGCTGGAAAGCGATCAACTTTTATTACAAGATGTACTTGTCCGAAATTTACCGTAAGGCCCCCTATGGCGCTAATCCTACCCTGTATACGGTCGGGATCAATTTCACGGGATTTTAACCAAATACAAATACGGTCATAAAACTGTAACCATAGCCCAGGGCAATTCCCGCCCATATTTCGCGTGGGCTATGGTAGCCCAGCCACAGTCGGGAAGTGGCCACCAATCCGGCCATCGGGAATGACAGGAGCAGGGGGACAAAAAACACCATATCTGGCTGGGTAATCGAAAGAGCGGTCAGGTAACCGGAAAAGCTCCAGGCGGCAGTGGCATGAATGCTTATTTTGAACCAAAAGGTAATGACCAACAGGATGAAAATAAGCGATGTGCTGGCGAGCATGATCACGGAAAGAGGGGGGATGAGGCCTATTTTGTGCAGAAACATATAGGCAGTAGCACCATAAAACAGGGTGATGGACACAAAAGGGAGGTAGCGTTCCTGTCGG
>JAOUOM010000339.1 GCA_029880385.1 Cyclobacteriaceae bacterium
CGGTTTCAGTGTTTACCAATTCAAAGGTGGCCGTAATCGGCTGGTTGGAGAAAAGGATTAATTCCTTTTGGTCATCCGGCAAATAGCCTGCCTGGTTGAAGCGCACATAGACAGGCTGGTTTTGTTTTCCAGCCCCGGCTAGTGACACCTGCAAGCCAAGCAAGGCAGTAAGTAAGAATAAATAGTTGGTTGTCATATAAATAAAAAATAGTTGGTTGTGCAATCAGTTGCCCTATTCCGTTCGTTCGTCAAACCAACAGGAAAAGTGGCGCAAAAAAGTGGGCTGCCGGGTGATCCTGTATCCTTTTAGCAATGCACGGTTTTGCCACACCTCATCAATTACTTCGAGCATATAGTCAAAATGGCTTTGGGTATAAACGCGACGTGGAAATGCCAACCGCACCAGCTCCATGGTAGCGGGTAGTTCTTGTCCTGATTCGTCGATATGGCCAAACATCACGCTGCCCAGCTCCACCGCCCGGATACCACCCGCCCGGTACAGGGCATTCACCAGCGAAATCCCCGGGTATGCCATGGGAGGTATGTGGGGCAAAAAACGCCTGGCATCCAGGAATACCGCATGGCCGCCAGCGGGTTTCATAACCGGTATATTTTTGTCAATCAGCCGGTTGAGGACATACTCGACCGTGGCATGCCGGTACTGCTGGTACGGATAGTCCAATGCTTCGCGCAGGCCGACGGCCGCCACTTCCAGATCCCGCCCCGCCAGCCCGCCGTAGGTAGGGAAACCTTCGCGTAAAATCAGCATGTTCTGGAAGGATTCTGCCCAGTGGGGATCCCTGCATACAAAGAACCCGCCAATGTTGGACAAACCGTCTTTTTTGAGGCTCATGGTAGCCGCATCTGCCAGTCCAAACATTTCCTGCGCGATCTCAAGGAGGGATTTGTCCTGAAAGCCATCCTCTCTTTCATGGATGAAATAGGCATTTTCGGCAAACCGGCAAGCATCGATTACCAGGGGAATGCCGTATTTTTTCAGGATACTTTTCACTTCTCTCACATTGGCCATTGATACCGGTTGCCCGCCACCGGAATTGTTGGTGACCGTGATCATGGCAAACGGGATTTTTTCGCGACCATGTTCGTGGATGCAGCTTTCCAGTTTAGCCAGATCCATGTTGCCTTTGAACGGAGACTCGTCATCCGGGTCAAGGCCGGCGTCCACTACCAGGTCGAGCGGTGTGGCACCTACATAGAGCAGGTTGGCACGGGTGGTGTCAAAATGGTTGTTGTTTGGGATAATGTCGCCGGGTTTTACCTGTGTGATGGCCAGGAGACTTTCGGCTGCACGTCCCTGATGCGTAGGAAAAATAAACTCCATCCCGGTGATATCGCCGACAGTTTTTTCAAATTTCTTCCACGACCTGCTGCCAGCATAGCTCTCGTCTCCCAGCATCAGGGCAGCCCACTGCTCGGTCGACATGGCACCGGTGCCGCTATCCGTCAAGAGATCGATGGCTATGTCTTCGGCATCCAGCAGAAACACATTGTTGTGTGCCTCGTTCAGTTTTCGGATACGCTCTTCCTGTGAAATGACCCGCAGGGGCTCGGTCATTTTGATACGAAATGGTTCAATGATTGTTTTCACGAATTAAAGGGGGTTAATTGGGTAATGAATGTTGCCACAAATTAACCCGTTTACCCGTATCCATTGCCTTTTGATCACAAAAACGATTGAATTTTGACGCCTGCCTGTTACCATAGGTCAAGGCCAAGCAGTTTTTTTCCCAGAGGGGTCAGTTCTGCGGTTTTTGTGTGCAGTTTTTCCCAATCGCGCGGATCTCCGGGGAAGGCATAGCCCTCCGGTGCCATTTTATTACGCCACGATTGGATACGCCACTCACGTAGTTCATGATGCTCATTTTGTGCCGGCAGCATGGATATGTATTGTGCCAGGCGTGGTTTGTCCGAACGGTTGGGACGGATACCATGCGGCAGCATGGCATTAAAAATCAGCAGGTCGCCGGGCTGCATGTTTACCTGCGTGAGGCCAAATCCCGTATAGTCCGGCTGAAACGGGTCACGGTCAGCGGGCTGTCCCTTTACCCACTCGTCAAAGGTGCGGTACAATTCCGGTATGCACTGGAACCCACCCGTGAGGTCGGTAGTTTCCGACAAGGCAAGCACACCCTGTACATTATAGGGGCGTGGATTGAGTGAGGTGTCGATATCCCAATGGATAAACCCCTTAAACGAATCCTGTGGCCGTACCGGAAAATTCAGGTTGGCCCTGTCGATGGTCACCCAAAGCTTTTCGTCGCCCCATACATCCACAAAGGCCTCATAGACCCGCGGGTACTGCCGGTTGTCCCACAGCAATTGATGCTGGTAGATTTCCACCATTCCCGAACCGATCAATTCCTTCATCTCGATTTCACGTCGCGGAGGGGCATACCAGGTCGTCGGGTCGTTGGGGTCTTTTTCTTCAAATTCCCACAGCAAGGCCGCAGTAGCGGTTACCTGATGTTGGGGCACAGCATCCTTTAGTACGATGTAACCATTATGGCGCCAGAACGCCCATTGCTCTTCCGTCAACAGACGGAGGGGTTCTCCGTTTTCGCGGGTATTCAGGGCATGGTTGCTGGCATAGGATACCGTGGCATTGCCAGGTTGTGCTTTCGATTTCAGAACGGGTTGGTATGTTGACATAACAGTTTTGTGTTGTTTAAAAATACGAATATTTCCGAATAATCCACTAACAATTAATAAATGTTCGTATAAATCGTAACAAAACGTAATATTTTGGACAATTTTTTGATCATCCGTTTATGGTTTTGTACGTATGGGAGCGGACGGGGCTGGCCCTAGGGCAGCCGGGCTACCCGTCATCCGCTGTATCTTTCCTGGCCTGCCTGCCAGGCAATGGAAAACGGTGGGGTACTTAGGGTGAGTTTTCGACGTTCGAACGATAAAACTACTATTTGTTTCTCCGACACGGGAGTGGGTATCAGCAACGAAAACCTCTCCAAAATTACCAATCCGTTTTTTACAACCAAGCCACCGGGAAAAGGTACGGGACTGGGTCTATCTATCGTCTATAGTATTGTTGCCGAGCACGGGGGATTTATTTCATTTGATTCGATCGAAGGGAAGGGAACTACCGTAACGATCGAGTTGCCACTATTGGAATGAGGTATAAACCTCTTGCTTATATTTCTAAAACTTTACTCAGGTGCCTGAATATCCGGGATGCTGTATACTTCGATATGACAAGCGCAGCTTTCGCTTCGAAATGAATACGGATCCCCTACCTCGGCTAGGTTATAAAAAAAATGAAACACCAGGCAGCGCATTCGGTATAATTGGCCGGGGGCGCCCAGCCGGGGGCGCCTTTTTTATCATCATTGCTTTCGTAGCAATAAGAAAAGCAGTCATACGAACGCGTACCAACCTGCCTACAGGATGCCGGTAAAGGGCGCAAAAGTCTGCTGCCTAGCCCCGGGCGTGGGCAGCACGCAGACCGGCGGGGAGCACGGGCGTACAGGTGCCTGAGGCCAGCCACTACCGCTCCGGCAGCCGTTCATTCGTGACGTCCGGCCTATCGACTATATTTTCTCGGCTTTGTAGCCGGCCCTGGCGATGGTTTCGATCACTTCCTGATCCGTCACGTCGCCCGTGACGCTCAGGATGCGGTCGTCGTGCCTGAGGTCTACGTCCCAGTCATAGATGTTGAAATTTTCGTCGAGAAATGGTGTGACGCGGGCCTTGCATCCCATGCAGTCGATATTGGTTTTGAATGTAAGCTGTGCCATAAAGGGGCTATGTTTACTGTTTGTGTGATGTACGTGTGTCAAAGGTAAACCATCTGAGCCGAAGGCTGTTCATGACGACCGAGACGGAACTCATGGCCATGGCGGCCCCGGCGATCATCGGATTGAG
>JAOUOM010000341.1 GCA_029880385.1 Cyclobacteriaceae bacterium
ATACAATATCCTGGCCACATACGAAACCAGTCCCTTCCACAGAAAAACCGTACCAAGGCCACTAACATTGCAAATAATAGGGATACCGGCATTGCGGGCTGCCAATATCCCGTAAATATTGATTTTGATCGTATAGGTAAGCAGGATATCTGCCCCGCATTCCGTTACTATTTTCCTAAACCTCCTCACCACCTGTAGCTCCTCCCAGGGATGAGTACCCGTACCTGTCAGTTGTATCTCCTGGTAGGAACACCCCCATTCTTCCAGAAACGGCGTGTATGCGTCACGGGGTGCTATAGCCACTACCTCGTGGCCTGCCTCCAGAAAGGACTGCACGAGACCCTTTCTGAAATTATAAATATTCCAGCTTTTGTTAGTGGCAATCGCGATTTTCAACGTAGTAGAAATGTAAAATGATGGGTGAAATTACTATGCGACCGGCAAAGCCACTGCATATTCAATTTTAATAATGAAATTTGCCTGGCATTTCGCAACTAAACTCCATGGGTAAATTATTTGAAACAGCAAACGTAAAAGAGCGTGGTATCCTCGTCGCCGTGACAGCCAAACAGCAATCGGACGACATCATAAAGGAACACCTCGATGAACTGGAATTTCTGGCAAAAACGATGGATATCATCACCGAAAAAACATTTGTGCAGAAACTGGAACACCCGGATCGCAAAACCTATGTGGGCAAGGGAAAACTGGAGGAAATCCAGGCTTATGTGGAAATGGAAAAAATAGACCTGATCATTTTTGATGACGACCTTAGCCCCTCACAACTCCGCAACCTGGAAAATGAGCTGAAAGTAAAAATCTATGACAGAAGCCTGATCATCCTCGATATTTTCCTGAAAAGGGCCAAGACAGCACAAGCCAAAACCCAGGTAGAACTGGCGCGGTTCCAATACCTGCTGCCACGCCTTACCCGTATGTGGACCCACCTTGAGCGTCAGCGAGGGGGAACTGGCACACGGGGCGGTGCCGGTGAAAAAGAAATTGAAACAGACAGACGGGCCATTCGAAACCGGATCAGTTTGCTCAGAAAACAACTGGATAAAATCGAACTACAGGCCGCCACACGGCGCAAGGCACGCGAAGGGATCGTTCGGGTAGCTTTTGTCGGATACACAAATGCCGGAAAATCCACCCTGATGAAGTTATTGAGCAAGGAGGATGTATATGCCAAAGATGAGTTGTTTGCCACGGTTGATTCTACCGTGCGAAAAGTCGTATTGAATGAAATTCCTTTTTTGCTGTCCGACACGGTAGGGTTCATTCGAAAATTACCGCACAATTTGATTGAATCCTTCAAATCGACACTTGAAGAAGTTAAGGAAGCAGACCTCCTGCTTCATGTGATCGACGTTTCAAATCCCGCCCATGAAGACCATATCCAGGTAGTAGAGTCTACATTAAAGGAAATCCAGGCGGATCATATCCCCACCCTTCGCATTTACAATAAATCGGACAAACTCGAACATGAGGAATTGGAAGGATTAAATAGCAGTGAAAGCCCCGATTCATTGTTTGTGTCGGCCATTACGCAATATGGTGTCGAGCAGATGAAGGAGCGGATTTACAAAGAAGTGCTGGATGTCCACATCAGGATTTACCCAAATTATCTCAAACCACAGTATTTCTGATCAAAAAAAAGGGCCCGCAAGGCCCTTCGTTTTTATTCATTTGCTTCGGCAATGGGAGGTGCACCATCCGGAACAATACCTTTGTACACATAGTCCCCCTTTCGCTCGGCATATTCGGCCTGAATGGATTGACGTAAACCTTCATTTTCGAAAACATCTACCATAGTCATAGACAAAGCTTTTGTGGCATAAATCATTCCTTTGTGCCCGATACTCATACCTCCACAAGCCACAACTGCCCAGCTATGCCAGGGAGTGCCAATGGGGGCAATGGTAGCACCCAGACGAATGGTTGGGACTACCCAGCTTACATCCCCTACATCCGTTGACCCACCCATGGGGTGTTCCTGTGTTTCCAGTAGTGGACGGATGGTCGCATCAAGCCCTGCTTCTTCCTTGCCGGTAGCACGCTGGATGGCCATGGCAAAATCGGTTTCTTCCGGTGTGTAGTCAATGCCTCCCAGGTATTCCAGGTTTTTTTGCAGGGCAGCCCCTCCGGTTCGGTTCACCAAAACTTCATGCACACCCGAAACGAGACGGATCGAATAGTCCACATTTGCCATTATAGCGGCTCCTTCCGCGATCCTTTCCACCTGCTTCCACACGACTTCCATTCCCTCCCTGCGGGTATCACGCACTCGTGTCCAGATGCGGGCATAGTCTGGCACGACATTGACTACCTTTCCGGCATCCTGAATGTCGTAATGGATTCGAACAGTAGGCTTGATGTGTTCCCGGTAATAATTGATACCAGTCGTATAGAGTTCGAGTGCATCCGAAGCACTTCTTCCATTCCATGGATCGGCCGATGCATGGGCTGACTGTCCTTTAAATTCCACAATAAAATCAACCAGTGCGAGGGAACTCTGGACGTCAGCCTTGATCTCTGCACTTGGGTGCCAGTCCATGCATACGTCCAGATCGGCAAACAATCCTTCCCTTACCATCCACAGTTTTCCGAAATATTTTTCTTCAGCAGGAGTCCCATAAAAACGAACCGTGCCTTTCAGCTTGCCCGTTTCGATCAATTCCTTGATGACGGTGGCAGCCCCCAGCGATGCCACGCCAAACAAATTATGCCCGCATCCATGACCTGCGGCACCGGGGTTTAGGGCATCTTTTGTCGGTACAGTTTTTTGTGAAAGTCCGGGCAGGGCATCAAACTCGCCCAAAATACCGATGATTGGTTTTCCCGACCCATATTCAGCCGTAAAAGCCGTCGGAATGCCCGCAACACCACGGGTCACACGAAATCCCTGAGATTCGGCATAATCGGCAAGTACCCTGGCTGATTGTGTTTCCTGAAAAGCAATTTCTTCAAACGACCATATCTGATCGCTCAGATTGGTCAGTGCATCATATTTGCTGTCGACCGAGGAGATGACTGCTTTTTTGTTTTCATTGATCCTGGGCTTTTTTTGTGCCAACCCCGTCAGTACCAGCAGGCAAGCCACAGATGATAAAATGTATTTCATAAATTTCATGTTGGTATAAAAAATATAATTAAACGCTATATGGCAAAAATGAAGTGATTCCTGTCAGCACTACCCCTCATCAAATCGGATGATGAAGGAATGGTCTGGCAAACTATTTTGCAGGCTTGGCCACCACCACATTCCTTTTGCCTTTCACAATCCTCTTTAGCAATAGTTCGACAGGAAAAACAAAAAGTGCCACAACCACATCAATTGCAAAGGCCAGGACTGGCGAGTCCATATCCCCGAAATAGGATGCCGCTGCATTTTGCAACAATTCGATGATCAATACGATGGTTACAATCGTCAGCACATTTGTAATCACCGTTACCCTGCGACTATGAATTTGCTTACGGTTGAGACGTGCGGATCCAAAGACGAGCAAGGAAAAGAATAGAATTTCCATTGCACTAAACCACGCCGTTTGCCAATAGGGTGGCACGATACTGAAAGTAAAAGGTTCACTCTCCTGCATTCGCCCGAATATATCCCGGGAACGCACAAACAAGGTGTAACGTCCGGCTGGCAAAAACGAAAGATCATAATGATTGTTCTTTGTCCATGCCGACCACTCATCGGAAGCCCCCTCCATCCTGTATTGGTATTCGATATTGAGCAAACCCAGATAATCCGGGCGAGCCATCTCCACATGTAACGAGTTGTTATCGTATTGAATTCGCGTGATCTTGGAGGAAGTAGGCAAAACTTTATTTTTCGATCTTACCTCGCGGATAAACATTTTCCCCTCCGAAATCGAAATCCTGTATACCAG
>JAOUOM010000340.1 GCA_029880385.1 Cyclobacteriaceae bacterium
CCTACCAATACCACAAGCAGCAAATACGCAACCAGCTCGAAGGCCAGCAAATAGTCGGTCATAAACATAGTCCCAATGATCTCGGCCTGATTGCCTTCCACCTGACCGGCAAATGGAAAAAAATCAGCCTGTCGAATCACAACAACCAGGAGCACAAGCAACCCTCCGCCCAGCAGGCCTGCAGGTAACCGCAAATGATGCCGGGTCTGGAGTTTGCCATCTTCCATCCGGTTGACCAGCATGATACCAAATATAAGGAGGACGATTACCCCTCCGGCATATACCATAATCTGCACAATTGCCATATAGGTCGATTCAAAAACAACGTACAGGGCCGCCACGCCCAACAGGCACAACACAAGGAAAAAGGCCGCATGAATGATGTTATTCGAAAAAACCATGGCCAGTGAAGCACCCAGCACAAGAATGGCCATCAAAACCGTGAAAATTTCAGTAAATGTCATCATTCCGTATCGGGTTTACGTTTGATCATCGGTTTTGGCCGAAACACTGGTCGTGGCTTTGGGGGCGGATCTACCTCATTTCCAGCCGGTTTCACGCCTTCCGAAGCTTCAGAATCTGCCGGTTTTACTTTGGGGCGGAAGACCGGCCTGGCTTTGGGCACGCTGGCATCAGGTGGTAGCTGTACGGCCTGTTTTTCAGCATCCCTGGTGCGTTCTGCCGCTTCCAAAGCATGTCGCTTTTCCCTGATTTCCTGACGACTCATTTCAGCAAATGAATATAGGTGGTCACGTACATCAAACTCACTGAAATCATATACATTGGTCATTGTCAGGCATTCGGTAGGGCATACGGTCGTACACAGGCCACAAAAGCAGCATTTGGCCATATCAATATCGAATTTCGCCGCATAAATACGTCGCGTGGTACCGTCAGAGGTTTTCCCGATTTCTTCCACCGCTTTGACCGGCTCTATGTCGATGCAGTTGACAGGGCAGATTTTGGCACATTTATCACAAACAATACAATCATCAATTTCATTATGCAGCCGGTAGCGGCCGGTTTCGGGCACAGGAAGTGATTCATACGGATATTGCAGGGTGGCAATCCCTTTGTCCTGATCAAAATACGAGGGGTCTTCCACCCCAATGGGATCGCGTGAATGCCGCGCATCCCAAAGGTATGCCAGCGTGAGTTTAAGTCCGCTGCTCAACGTCTGCATGGCATTCTGTATCGTGGCAAAATATCCGCTCATATCATCCATAAACGCCAGATGGCACAAATAAACACCAACACCAAACTTACGGGGGTCAGAAATTTCCAGGAAAGCCCCATGAGCTGGTCGACACGAAGGCGCGGATACGTCCACCGAACCCACATTTGAATGAAAATAAGCATCAGGGCCTTGCCCAGCAACCATCCCACACCCCAAAAGGTGCCGGACGTCCAGTCTGCAAGGCGTATGTACCCGATATTAGGCAAAGGCGAATTCCATCCACCAAAAAACAAAAGGGCCCCAAGCAACGAAACCAACAACATCATCCCGTATTCCGACAACATAAAAATGCCCCATCGAAAACCACTGTACTCGGTGTGATAACCGCCAACTATTTCGGATTCAGATTCAGGCAAATCAAACGGTGCCCGGTTAGCCTCTGCCAGGCCTGCAATAAAAAACACGACAAATACAGGGATCAAAAAGGGATTACGCACTACATTCCAGGTCAGAAAACCACCCACATCCGTCAGGTCAATCCCCCAACTCCTGATTCCAAACAAAAAATTGGGATTGGCACTAAATACCCCCTGCTGCCTGCTGATCTCCTGCAAGTCCATCGACTGTGCCGTCATCACCACACACAGCACACTCAAGCCCAGGGGTATTTCGTACGACACCACCTGTGCGATGGAACGCATGGTGCCGTACATCGAAAATTTATTGTTTGACCCCCACCCGGACATCAGGATCCCGACCACATCCAGCGACACAAAGGCCAGCAAAAAAAACAAGCCAGCTTCCATACCGGCACCTGCCACCTGATCCGTCAATGGCAAGACAGAAAATCCGGTAAAAACGGCTACAAACACCAGGACTGGACCTGTCAGAAACAGCCATTTATCAGCAGCACCGGGTACAATATCTTCCTTTTGCAACATTTTCAGAAGGTCTGCCAATGTCTGCAACAATCCGTAAGGACCTACTTCCACGGGACCATACCTGCTCTGGATAAAGGCCGAAATTTTACGCTCTCCATACACGGCCAGAAGCACAAAAAGTAGTAAAAAGGGAAGGTAAAAGAGAAATGTGACCATTCTTTTTTGAGTACCTGTTGTTGGGGGAAAACCAATCGCTAAGATAGATACTTCAATTTTAAAAAGCCGTTTTCATCCCCAATACAAAATGAATTTTTATAAATCCATGAACGGCATACGGTACCTCCTGCCTTTTTCTACTTTTACTGAAAAATCCATCTACCATGAGACCTTATTTACTGGCCGAAAACAACTGGAAACACATCAAAGACCATAATTTCTCGCTGGCAGTGCTTCCCTGGGGTGCTACCGAAGCGCATAATTATCACCTCCCCTATGCCACGGACGTAATAGAAGCCGATGAAATAGCGGCCGAATCAGCCCGCAAAGCCTGGGAACAAGGTGCACGTGTGGTTGTGCTACCCACCATACCTTTTGGTGTCAATACGGGTCAGTCGGACATATTTCTGGATATCAACCTCTGCCCCAGCACGCAACTGGCCATATTAAGCGACATCATTGAGGTACTTAACAGGCAAGGTATTTACAAACTGCTTATCCTCAATAGCCATGGCGGCAATGACTTCAAAACCCTCCTCCGCGAGCTTGGCCTCCGCTTCCCCGACATGTTCCTCACCACGTGCAACTGGTTTCAATCCATGGATAAACCGAAGTACTTTGAGCATCCGGGTGATCATGCCGATGAGATGGAAACCAGCCTCCTGCTCTACCTTCGCGAAAACCTTGTCTTACCGCTAAACGAAGCTGGTGATGGGGCAGAAAAAAAAATCAAAATAAAGGGCATCCGGGAAGGATGGGCCTGGGCCGAACGAAAATGGTCGCAGGTAACAGCCGACACGGGGATAGGAAACCCAAAAGCTGCCACCAGGGAAAAAGGTGAGCGGTTTTTTGCAGACGTTACCGAAAAAATAGGGCAACTGATGGTCGAGCTGGCCGCATGTGATGCGAAAAACCTGTACGAATAGAATGAGTGACTGATAGTTCAGGGAGTGGGATTTTTTCGACGACCCAAATAATGGTTGACCAGAAAGAGTACGCCCAAAAGGATCAAGAACCCTATCAAAAGCCATGTTCCGGTCATAGCATGGGAAGTGCCCCCCAGTATGACACTCATGGTAAGGCCCATGAGCACCAGGAATGTTCCGGCAATTTGCTCCCACCTCAATGCAATCAGTAAAAGTAAAAGCAACATAAAGGTAAAGATATTATGGATCAAAAAGGCCCCGGCCATTTCCCACATGGGGTACCCTTCGGAAAACACATCAACGGAAAACAAAGCGAAGAAAAAGGCCGTCAACAGTAGCAGAATGCGCAAGGTAAGGCTCACGTTCCTGTTTGCTTTGGTTTTTCTCAAAACTGATTTCCACTTCATCTGTACATTGGTTCCTGATAAAAAAAGAGGTCGGCGCTACCTGTCCCCCGTACCTTTTGACTAAAAACAAATTACACGTTAATTTCACTAAAATCAAAAAATCAATCGCCACATTGTAGCTGCGTATTCCGGTTATTTTAATCCCTTGCCTTTATTTTTGAAAATCATGGAGCCTCAACGCATAAAAATAGGAACCTTGTCAGGTATTGAAATTTACAAAAGCCAGGTTCCTTCTGCTGGTTTTCTTGAAATAGTAGGACAGACGGTACTCGGCACACCCGGCGGCATG
>JAOUOM010000342.1 GCA_029880385.1 Cyclobacteriaceae bacterium
GAGCCCTAGTATGGCCGGAGCTGTCTGGCTCAAATCTGCCACTGCACGATCTACCCCCTCCCTGTCACGACCTGTAATTGCCACGTTCATCCCCACCGCAAGCAAAGCTTCTGCAATCCCATAACCGATACCTTTGGTTCCGCCGGTAATGACAGCTGTTTTTCCTTTCAATCCTTCCATTTCTTTTTTCTGTCAAATGTAGGAATCCAAACCGGAAAATTCAGCAGGAATCACAAGTTTCCACCCACACACAGGCCGCTCTGGGAGGATGGCACATCCTTGAAATGATTGACAATTAGCGTGCACGTTCCACAATCAGTGCCCCGGTACGTTTAAAAATTTCCCGACCCCAAAACTGGACAATATAGGTACCACCGGATAAGGACTCAAAGGCAAATGCATCAATGCTATACTGATAATCGCTCAGTACGATGGACTGGGTACCTTCTTCCTGCCGATATACCAAAATATGTGTGCGCCATTCCTCCTTGTCGGGTCTGAACCGGATCAGCGCACGCTCCCTGCTCCCCAGCGTAAACGTAGCCTCACAATATTCGTGTCCTCGCGAGGTAATATTTTTTTTGACCTGAACGGCCATAGGGGAAGTCGTGAGTTTCCCGGACTCCTCAAACGTCAGGATCCGGTCTTTACCGGCAACTATCTTTCCGGATTTCGACTGCAGGGAGCAGGTGGTAGGCATCTGACCTTTACCTGCAGCGGGTTGGCGAAATATGGCCATTTCACCCCCATAGTACCCCAATTTCCCTGCATTTTTAATCAGCAACCGATAGCAGCCCTCTTCATATATCGGATGATCATAAATCCATCTTTCATCCAGTTCGCTCACCAGTTCGATTTTTCGGGAATGTGACATACCTTGCACTACTGCTTCCAGATCAATGGAAACTTTTCCAACGGCGGGCGTATATCCAACGGTCAGCACATCGCCCGGATACAGGTAAATCCCCGGCCCTTTTCCATCACTTTCGTAATGAAGATCCACAAAAAACAGCGTGTCCTGCATTTCCTGGGCATAGACGGGTAAAGTGCATGCCAGGCAAAGCCAAAGCCCAAGCCATGACATCAGGCCCCTCTGTTGATGGCGGATGGGCCAGCCCATGCATTGTTGAGTCATTTTTTCGTTTACTTCAACCTCCCAAATCCTGTCCATGTTATTATTCATCACACTATTCACTCAAACATAAGGATAATATATTCGGCAATTACGGCAGGCTTGGCCGTATCCTGAAGTTCCACTTTGCAATCCCAGGTTATCTTCACGCCATTGTTGGGATATTCTTCTATTTTTATGGGGCGTGCAAGTAGCCTGATCTTGCTACCTACCACTACCGCGCTGGGAAAACGGACTTTATTTACACCGTAATTGATCGCCATTCGGACGGATTTGACTGTAAACAAGTCCCTGATCAATCGGGAAAGCAATGACAAAGACAAAAAGCCATGGGCAATGGTTGCCCCAAAAGGTGATTCACTGGCAGCCCGGCCCGCATCGACATGAATCCACTGACGATCATCGGTAGCATCGGCAAACGAATCGATCATCGCCTGACTGACCGTATGCCAGGATCCTATGGGTAAATCTGTCCCTTCCAATTGACGAAAGGCTGTCAAATTATCAAGTTCAATACCGGGCATATACGCAGCGTATCAGGGTTTTACAAACAATTTCATATAAAACATGGGTATTCCGGCTGAGGCCACGCAGCGCGGAACGTAAGAATAAGCCTATAGAAACAAAACTCAACCTGACGGATAAAAAGTTGCTTGGCCATACTACCATGCACTTATTGGTTGGTATCCAATAAGAAATAATATTCCGACTCTACTTTCATCCAATTGGTATGCGGCCATTCCCACCATTTATCTGACCGATCCTCCACTGTGGAGACGGACCATTTATCCAGTGCCTGTACCAGATACTCCCAATTTGCATCTTTTTTGTTCATGGCATCAAACAGCATATAAAGCGCACGACACTGCATTTCTACCAATAGCCCGGTTTTTTTCGCATCCGTATTGCCCCATATTTTTTCAACCATGGATTGAATATTGGTGTAGGACACCTCATATTCCTGTTTTACCCATTCCGTGTATGTCTGTGACTGTTCCTGACCATAGGCTGTGAAAAAAAGAAAAAAGAAAAAAAGTCCAAACAGAACGTACTGACCGGGATTCCTGAACAGGTTGTGTGAATTAAATCTTAACATAAAAAAGCGATTCATTTTTCTGATTGATTAGTGTAGACATTGGTTTATTACCGCCCATCTTTCGATCCTACGAACTAATATAAAGAATTATTCTTTTCAATGGATTTATTCTTTGACTCCTCTATTTTAGTCACCTCAACCTTGCTGGCTTTTTTTACACTTTTGATATTCCATAGTACTATGAAAACGAACGGTTATTTACATTCCTTCCATCACCTTTCCCTACTGGCCTTTATAACGATCATTTTTCCGACAGTAGTAGTTGGACAGGACACAGGTGCTGACTTTTGGCCCGAAGGAAAGCAAATGGCGATTAGTCTTACGTTTGATGACGGCCGGTTTAGCCAGGTACAGGGAGGTACTCAATTGCTGGATACATACGGGGTAAAGGCTACGTTTTATGTGGTACCATCCGCCGTTGAACAACAGATCGAAGGATGGAAATCAGCTGTTGCCCACGGCCATGAAATAGCGAATCACTCATTGGTTCATCCCTGTTCAGGCAATTTTGCCTGGTCACGTGATCATGCCCTGGAGGAATATACGATAGAGGAAATGAAAAAAGAACTTTCCATGGCAAATGCACGTCTGCATGAATTACTGGGTGTAGAGGTCAGGGCATTTGCCTACCCATGCGGACAGACCTATATAGGAAGTGGCAAGGAAACAATGAGCTATGTTCCCCTTATCGCCTCACTTTTTGCTTCCGGACGGGGCTGGATGGATGAAGCACCCAATGACCCGGCATACCTAAACCGGGAACAGCTCACAGGGATTGAAATGGACGGAAAGGATTTTGAAGAGGTTCTTCCGATAATCGAACGTGCAAGGAATAACGGATTTTGGCTGATTCTGGCCGGACACGAAATGGGTGTGTCTGGCGATCAGACTACCCGACTTGCCATGCTCGAAAAGCTGATCCAATACGCTCAAAAGCCGGAAAATGGCATCTGGATAGCTCCCGTGAGTGAGGTAATGGACTACCTTGACAACCAAACCAACTAAGTTTTCCCTCCTTTTGCGCGCATTACATACGTCCTTACTGGTATAATCACCCGTGGGGCATATCTGTCACTACGTATTGGTGAAATACTACCAACCACCCGGTAATGGGCGGAATCTCAGACTGCAATTGCAGTATGTTCAGGTATGCCCTTCCCAGGCTGATGTTTTCGTGCAGCTCAATAGAAAAAATATTCCGTCGGACTAATCACCACCAAAAACCCTCCGTTAACCAGAGGTGATACACTCGTTTGTATACGCTGGAGTGTGAAATACCCGATGGTTTTATCATGCCAACAGCTTGTTCCATTCAATTGGAACGTTCCACACCCTTCGTACATCCATTTTTTCTTCATTTTTTAATATTTCACATTCTATGGGTATTTACATAACCACAAAATAGATATATGAATATTTTTTAATGTTTTTTGGGTTGTATTTATACCTTATATGTCTGCATATTTGCATATTATTATTTTTCAGGTAATTATTTAAACCACTAATGAAGAAATATTTCATTTTACTGCTTTCAATGCTATACTTTCCCTTGTCAGCACAGGACACAGGCCAAATCGACTCGGGTGCCACCTCCTGGATGCTCACTTCCACAACCCTGGTATTGCTTATGATCCCAGGCCTGGCTATGTTTTACGGAGGCCTTGT
>JAOUOM010000343.1 GCA_029880385.1 Cyclobacteriaceae bacterium
GCCTTGAACCTGATCCTCTACAAAGGGGCGTTCCCGGATGCCGATTCAATCAAAAACATGGCCTTTGAGCTAAAAAATGAAGTAGAAAACCTGGTATTGGTTCTGGCGGCGGATCTTAAATCCAAGCCGTTCCTTACCGTAATGCTTGCCGATTCACTGGTAGCTGATTACGGGCTGAACGCCTCGGATTTGGTACGTGATATGGCACGGGCCGTTAATGGCGGGGGCGGCGGCCAGCCTTTTTATGCTACCGCAGGAGGAAAAGAGTTGGGTGGTCTGGACAAAGCACTGGAAATTGCACGGGGACACATAAATGCAAAAACAGGAACGGCCGTATGATGAGCAGGGACGGATATGAAGTGGTCATTGGGCTGGAAGTCCATGTCCAGCTGGCGACAGAGAGCAAAATTTTTTCATCAGACGTAAATTCCTTTGGGGGCAATCCCAACGAAAACATAAGTGCCGTCACGATTGCCCATCCCGGCACATTGCCCCTGATCAATAAGAAAGCAGTTGATTATGCCATTAAAATGGGGTTGGCACTGGGCTGTACCATCAATCGGGAACTTATTTTTGATCGCAAAAATTATTTCTACCCGGATTTACCAAAGGGCTATCAGATCACACAGGACACTACGCCCATATGTGTGGGGGGCGGATTGGAAGTGGTACGTGAGGACGGCCAAAAGAAATTTATTGAGCTAACAAAAATTCACCTCGAAGAGGATGCGGGCAAATCCATGCACGTAGAAGGCGAAGACTATACCCTGGTCGATCTCAACCGGGCAGGGGTACCCCTGATCGAAATTGTCACGGAGCCGGTTTTGAGAACCCCGGAAGAAGCGGCTTTGTTTTTGGCCGAAATCAGGAAAATCATCCGCTACCTGGGTATTAGCGATGGCAATATGGAAGAAGGTTCGATGCGATGCGATGCCAATGTAAGTATTCGGAAAGCAGGTGAGCCGCTTGGAAGCAAGGTAGAGGTAAAAAATATGAATTCCATTCGCAATGTGACCCGGGCCATTCTTTTTGAGATAGAGCGGCAAACGGATTTGAAGCAATGCGGAAAGACAATTTTTTCAGAAACCCGCACCTTTAACCCTACCCGTGGCGATACCACGGGTATGCGTACCAAAGAAGAACTGAACGATTACCGGTATTTCCCGGAGCCCGACATTAGTCCGCTTTCTATCGATGAGGAGTGGATCCGGCGTTTACAGGCCGAAATGCCTGAATTGCCACAGCAGTTGAAGGCTCGTTTTGAAAATGAATACGGGCTTCCTGCCTATGATGCGGGGGTATTGACGGAAGAAAAAGAAATAGCCGATTATTTTTTGGACACCATTGGTCATACTACCTCGTACAAGGCAGTTTCCAACTGGCTGATGGGCCCCGTAAAATCCTATCTGAACGAAAAGGGGATCAGCATTCAGGCATTTCCGCTGGCACCTGCCAGGCTTGCAGACCTTTTGGCCCTTGTTCAATCCGGTACGGTGAGCCACACGGCTGCCAGTCAGCAGCTATTCGGCTATTTACTGGAGCACCCCGATGAATCGGCAGAAGAATCGGCACGAAAATTAAATTTAGTTCAGGAAGGGAACCCGGACAGGATATTGGCACTTGTAGAGGAAGTGTTGGGACAACATCCTGACAAGGTCAAAGCCTACCTAAATGGAAAAAAAGCACTCACGGGTATGTTTATGGGGGAAGTAATGAAAAAGGCTGGGGGCACCATTGACCCCAAGGAAACCAGTCGGCTGATCATCGAAACCCTGGAAAGTAAAAGATAAAAGTATGAGAATAGTATGGATGGCAGGAATTGCAGCTTTGTTGATTGCATCCTGCCAGGGCCCCAAAGAGGGCATCAAAGTAGTTGGAAAAGTGGCCAATCCCATCGAGGGGGAATCCATTTTGATTTTGAAAATGACAACCGAAGGGCTAAAAGCCATCGATTCTGTCCGTTCAGACAAAGACGGGGATTTCACGGCATATTTGCCATCAAAATCCCATGATTTTTATCGCATTAATTTCTATAACCGTCAAAATGTGAACCTGGCCGTAACCGGTGAGGAAACCCTGATCGAAATACAGGCAGATGGCGACCGACCCAATGGATATGTGAAAATATCAGGATCATGGGCCACAGACTTGATGTGGAAAATGGATAGTGTTTCGCAACGACGGCAGGCAGATATCCAGCAACTAAACAACGAGGCCCTTCAGGCTCGGGCAGCAGGGGATGTAGCGGCCATGAATGCATTAAATGAGCGATTCCTGTTGCTAAACGGCAGGCACATCCGTAGTTTCAAATCGTTTATTATGGCCTCTGTCCCCTCACTGGCTGCCATCTACGGTATGAGCTATCTGGATATTGACTCGGAAATCCAGTTTGCTGATAGCCTGGCACAACAACTACAGGTACAATTGCCCGATCACATCCTTACGGCTGATTTCATCGACCGGGTCAATGTACTCAGGGTATTGGCCATAGGTGCGGATGCCCCGGAAATATCCCTGCCCACACCCGAAGGCGAGGTACTGACCCTTAGTTCACTGAGGGGAAATTATGTCCTCATCGATTTTTGGGCCTCCTGGTGTCGTCCATGCCGTGCCGAAAACCCAAATGTGGTACGTTTGTACAACCAGTACAAGGACAAAAATTTTGAAATACTCGGCGTAGCTCTTGATCGCACACGTGACGCATGGCTGGAAGCTATTGAAGCAGACGGGTTGACCTGGAAGCATGTGTCTGATATCAAGTATTACAATTGCCAGGCGGCACTTGATTACAGTATTTCAGCTATTCCGGCTACCTATTTGATCGGGCCGGAAGGAAAAATAATAGCAAAAGGCCTGAGGGGACCATCACTCGAAGCAAAACTGGCCGAGCTGTTTGGTCCCGGCAAGTAGTAGTTTTTACGCGAAATTCAACAGGGGGTAATTGTTTGGAAACGATGGATCCCCCTTTTTTACAAATCATAGCAATACATACGGCAATTGATCCCGGCTCTGCGTGGATTTTGAGGCCAAACCCTATTTATTTGCGGCATGAAGGTAGCAGTGGTCAAGTATAATGCAGGAAATACCCAGTCATTGGGTTTTGCGCTCAACCGGCTGGGGGTGGCCTATACCCTGACCGATGACCCCCATGAATTGGCATCGGCAGATAAGGTGATTTTTCCCGGACAGGGAGAAGCAAGTTCTGCCATGGCCTATCTCAGGCATAAGGGCCTGGACAAGGTGCTCATTGGGCTAAAACAGCCCTTTTTAGGCGTTTGCCTGGGGATGCAACTGATGTGTACGTATAGCGAAGAAAATAATACGGATTGCCTGGGCATATTACCGGGAAAAGTCAGGCGGTTTGACGATACATTAAAGGTCCCCCATATGGGATGGAACACAATCACACAATTGCGAGGCCCTCTTTTTGAGGGTATAAATGAGGGCGCATACATGTATTTTGTTCACAGTTATTATGTGGAGGTTACCAGCTATACAACCGCAGTGGCAAACTACGGTGTTGAGGTAAGTACGGCGTTGCAAAAAGATAATTTTTATGCTATTCAGCCACATCCCGAGAAAAGTGCTGATGCCGGCATGAAATTTTTGGAAAACTTCATCAATCTCTAAAAAAATGGAAATTATCCCTGCAATTGATATCATTGATGGTAAATGTGTGCGTCTCGAAAAAGGCGACTATTCACGGAAAAAGGAATACCACAGTGACCCGCTGGAGGTAGCCCGTCGATTTGAAAGTGCGGGAATCCGCCATTTGCACCTGGTCGACCTGGATGGGGCCAAAGCCAGTCAGGTGGTCAACCTGGGGGTACTGGAAGCCATAACCAACGGTACATCACTCCAGGTAGACTTTGGGGGCG
>JAOUOM010000344.1 GCA_029880385.1 Cyclobacteriaceae bacterium
CCGTGTATTTCCACCGTTTCCGTAAACTGACCGCCTGTGAGTTGTATTCCGTCACCGCTATCACCGGCAAAAAGAATGACCACTTCATTAAGGTCTTTATTGTTTGGCATGGCTAATTAATTTTAAGTATTTCCAGTAATGTTAGCCATACTTTGTACCCGTACCTATGATGATTGTGACGGTGCCACGACTGATATTTGTCAGTTGGATTGGGGCGGAGGAATTATGGGGTTTTTACCCTTTTTAATTGCCCGGTATCGCTTGTACAGACGGTTGATTTTTTCCCTTGCCCGGGACAACCTCATTTTGACGGCACTTTCCGAAAGCCCCAGGGTAAGTTCAATGGCTTTAATGGTGTGCTTTTCTTTGTACTTGAGCAAAAGGATCAGTTTTTCTTCGGGCAACAATTCTTCCATTAGTTCATCGAGTACCTGCAGGGTCAGCTCATCATCAGCCGGCTCGTCCAGATCCAGGACTTCACTGATTTCATCTGCCAGTTTTTCGGTAATGATGTGGTGGACATTGCGCTTGTTTTTTCTCAGGTGGTCAATGCAAGCATGATAAATAATGGAATATAGCCAGGTTTTGAATTTTGCCTCAGACCTGTAGTTGCCTAATGACATAAATATTTTGATAAATATTTCCTGGCTCAGGTCCCTTGCTGCTTCCTGATCTTTGACAAATCCCCGGCATTTCTGGATCACATATTCCTCGTGGCGGTACACCAGCTCGGAAAAGTAGCGCCAATTGCCATCTGTCCGTATCAAACGGATCAATTCCTCCTCTGAAAAATGATCAAAATTTGTGCTCAATACGTGTGACTTTTTTGTACTCTCCCGTCTCAGGTTTAAAACTACAAGAATGCATGAACTTGGAAGAAGGTAAGCCAAACATTTTAAAAATTTTGCCACAGCCAAACGACGTAACCTGTGGTCCGACCTGCCTCCAGGCTGTCTATAATTATTATGGGGATTCCATTGACCTCAAGCAGGTAATCAAGGAAGTAAAACAACTAAAGGGCGGGGGTACCCTCGGTGTATTATTGGGAAATCACGCCTTGACCATGGGGTATCAGGTGGAGATTTATACGTATAACCTGCACATGTTTGACCCTACCTGGTTTGTCAATGGGGCTGACCTGATTGAAAAGCTGGAAGAGCAGTTAATCTTTAAAAATACACGAAAAATGGAATTTGCCTCCCGGGCTTATCAATCATTTCTGCGTAACGGGGGGACGATCAAGCAGGAAGAGCTAAGTTATGACCTGATCAGTCGTCACATTGGTAGCCAGGTGCCCATTCTTACCGGTTTAAGTGCCACGTATTTGTACCAAAGTGCGCGTGAAATCCCGGAATACAATGTGTATCATGATGTCAAGGGAGTGCCGGCGGGCCATTTTGTTGTTTTGTCCGGGTTTGAACCCGAGACTAATCGTGTGTTGGTGGCCGACCCATTAAACCCCAACCCCATCAGTGATACCGTACAATATTACAAAATAGACATACAACGTGTGATGAATGCTATTTTGCTGGGTATTGTTACCTATGATGCCAATTTGTTGATTATCAAGCCTAAAAAACCGTGAAAAAAATTATTGTTACCGAAAAGCCGGAAAAGTGGCAAACGGAAGTAGAAGATGTGGAATGGATGACGCCTCAGAATTACCTGGCAGATACTCAGTTGGCAGGCACAAAAAATGTGAAAGTCATGAACCTGTGCCAAAGCTATCAGTACCAGAGCCTCGGATATTACATCTCTTTATTGGCCGAGGCCAGGGGACACAAGGTTTTGCCTTCGACTTCCACCGTGATGGACTTTCGTTTTCAGGGCTTGATCAAGGAAGATACGCAGGACTTTGACGACCTCATCCAGCAAGTGTTGTCAAAGCGCATGGAGGAGCGGGTAGAGGTTACGATATTTTTTGGATTTACCGAAGACCTGTCGCTGAGCAAGGTGGGCGTGCTGTTGTTTAACCTCTACCAAAGCCCGTTTTTGAAGGCCACATTTGTGAAAAAGGAAAAGTGGAACCTTCAAAACCTAAAGCCATTCAACCTCAAAGACCTAAGTGCCAGCGATCTCAACTACGCCAGTCTTTCACTCAAGCTGTTTTTGGAAGGCAAGAAAGTAGTAAAAAAACACTATAGCCGTAAGCGCTACGACCTGGCCATTATGATCAGCCCCGACGATCCCATGCCTCCATCCGATCCCAAGGCCATTCAGAAATTTGTAAAGGCAGCCGAAAAAGTAGGGTTCAATACGGAAATCATCACAAAAAACGATTATGGAAAATTGACCCAGTTTGATGCCTTGTTTATCCGCGAGACCACTAACGTAAACCATCACACATTCCGGTTTGCCAGAAAAGCCTATAATGAGGGCCTGGCTGTTATTGATGATCCGGATTCCATTCTAAAGTGTACCAACAAAGTGTACCTCAATGAACTGATGATTGCCAATCAGGTGTCGGTGCCCAAGTCAGCCATCCTACGAAAGGATCAAAAGAAAGTGGACCTGGGCGTGCTCGATTTTCCCGTTGTAATCAAAATACCCGATGGATCTTTTTCCAAGGGCGTTAAAAAAGTGAGTACAATGGAAGAACTCACGGTTCAGCTAAAGGAATTTTTTCAAACGACGGACCTGGTAATCCTCCAGGAATTTATGCCGACGGAATTTGACTGGCGTGTAGGGGTACTCAATGGGGAGCCGATCTATGTATGCAAGTATTTTATGGCCCGCAATCACTGGCAGATTGTCGAATGGAAAAAGGGAGGTACCGGTGTGCGGCAGGGAAAGGCAGATGCCATTTCGATGGCCAGTGTGCCAAAAGGTTTGCTGCAGACAGCTGTAAAGGCAGCAAAGCTGATTGGAAATGGATTGTATGGCGTGGACATCAAGCAGGTAGACAAAAAATATTATGTGATCGAGGTAAACGACAACCCTTCCATTGATTCGGGTATTGAAGATAAAATAGAAAAAAACGGCATTTATGATGCCGTCATGAAATATTTAATCCGTAAAGTTCAAAATAAATAATCTACAGCATTGAAAATGCCTTCAAGACTCCACTTATTTCAAGCCTACGGGGTAGAACTGGAATACATGATTGTGGATCGCTCCACACTCGACGTAAAGCCCATTGCAGATCAATTGCTAAAAGCTGTAAATGGCAGGATTTCGAGTGAATACAACAATGGTCGTATCAGTTGGTCCAATGAACTGGTGTCGCATGTTATCGAACTAAAATGTACCGATCCGGATGCCGACCTGGGCACACTGGGACAGGCATTTCATGAAAATGTGCAGGAGATAAATGCGATCCTCAAAAAGTTTGATGCCAAACTGATGCCTACCGCTGCCCATCCCTGGATGGATCCAGCACGGGAGGCCGTGATATGGCCTCATGAACAAAATGATATTTACCTGAAATATAACGAAATGTTTAACTGCCAGGGTCATGGCTGGTCCAACCTGCAAAGCACACACATCAACCTGCCGTTTTATGACGATGAGGAATTCTCAAAGCTTCACACGGCCATACGTATCTTACTGCCCATTTTGCCGGCACTCACGGCCAGCAGCCCCATCCTCGACGGCCATCCTACCGGCTATCTCGACCGGAGACTGAAATATTACATGCATAACCAAAAACGGATTCCATCCATTTCCGGCAAGGTGATTCCCGAACGGATTTTTTCGAAGCGGATGTATCACAAGAAGATCTACGACCGGATAGCAGCTGATATTTTGCCGTTCGATCCCACCGGTATTCTGGATCCGATCTGGGTTAATTCACGCGGGGCCATCGCCCGATTTGACCGGGGGGCGATCGAAATCAGAATCCTCGACATTCAGGAATCCCCGCGCATGGATCTG
>JAOUOM010000345.1 GCA_029880385.1 Cyclobacteriaceae bacterium
CGAACCCCCAACCAACGGTTTTGGAGACCGCTACTCTACCAATTGAGCTACACCCGTAAAAAACCATGCAGCCCAAAAAGGACTGCAAAGTTAGATAATTGATATTTCTTAACCAAACAACGTCCTTAATTAAAAATTAAGGACGTCTGGTTTTGTTATTTAGTCAAGGATTTCCGTCACCTGACCCGCACCTACTGTACGGCCACCTTCACGAATCGCAAATCGCAATCCTTTTTCAAGCGCTACTTTATTGATCAGGTTTACTTCAATTGTGATGTTATCACCAGGCATAACCATTTCCACATTTTCGGGAAGTTTGATCTCGCCTGTTACGTCTGTTGTACGCAGGTAAAACTGAGGACGGTATTTGTTGAAGAAAGGAGTGTGTCGACCACCTTCTTCTTTTGACAATACGTAAACTTCAGCTTTGAAATGAGCGTGAGGCTTCACAGAACCTGGCTTACAGATGATCATACCACGTCGGATATCCGCTTTGTCAATACCTCGAAGAAGCAAGCCTACGTTATCACCAGCTTCACCACGATCGAGGATTTTACGGAACATCTCAACTCCTGTTACGACAGATTTGAGTCCTTCAGCACCCATACCAATGATATCAACGCCTTCACTACTGTTGATCACACCTCTTTCGATCCTTCCGGTAGCAACAGTACCACGACCTGTGATAGAGAATACATCTTCTACAGGCATCAGGAAGTCTTTGTCGATCAATCGCTCAGGTAGTGGAATGTACTCATCTACCGCATTCATCAACTCATTGATTTTTTCTACCCAAGATGGCTCACCATTAAGTCCGCCTAGTGCTGATCCCTGGATAACCGGAATATCGTCACCTGGATACTCATAGAAACTTAACAGCTCCCTGATTTCCATTTCAACCAACTCCAACAACTCAGGATCATCAACCAAGTCAACTTTATTCATGAATACAACCAACGCAGGTACACCTACCTGACGTGCTAGCAGGATGTGCTCACGTGTTTGTGGCATCGGTCCATCCGTTGCAGCAACCACCAGGATCGCTCCGTCCATCTGTGCCGCTCCCGTTACCATGTTTTTCACATAGTCAGCGTGACCCGGACAGTCAACGTGTGCATAGTGACGATTTGCTGTCTGATACTCAACGTGTGCCGTGTTGATGGTGATACCCCTTTCTTTTTCTTCAGGAGCGTTATCGATTGCAGAGAAGTCTTTTTTCTCTGCTAAACCTGCAGACGCTAATACGCTGGTGATAGCAGCTGTCAATGTAGTTTTTCCATGGTCAACGTGACCAATGGTACCAATATTAACGTGAGGTTTGGAACGATCAAAGGTTTCTTTAGCCATGTTTGATAATCCTCGGTTTAGTTCTAATTTATTTTATTTATTACTTATTTCAACTACAAAAAGGGAACTAAATCCCATGCGTATTTCCTTGTTTTTGTTGGGCCCAGGAACTCTATGCTTTTGATCCCGGGAACTACCTTAGAGCCAATGACGGGAATTGAACCCGTGACCTCTTCCTTACCAAGGAAGCGCTCTACCCCTGAGCTACATCGGCTAATAAAGTCGGTAGTTCAGGAGAGATCATTGCACATTCGGAAGTAAATACCCTGAACCTGAAACCCAAAAGTTTGAGCGGGTGACGAGGCTCGAACCCGCGACCTACAGCTTGGAAGGCTGTCGCTCTACCAACTGAGCTACACCCGCTTTTAACTCTTTTTTTAAAACAAAATATGGTGGGGGGAGCAGGATTCGAACCTGCGAAGACATAAGTCAACGGATTTACAGTCCGTCCCAGTTGGCCGCTTTGGTATCCCCCCTTAAAGAACGATTTTCACACAACCCCGTGAAAAAGGGATTGCAAAATTATACGGATTTTCCTTTTATTCAAATTTTTGTTTTGAAATAAAACAAAGTAAAAATTTAATCGAAAAAAGTCATTGCCCCTTATAGATTTCGAGCAGTCGAATATCACGCTCAAGTGCCTGTATTTCAAGTATTTTTTCATTCACTCCTTTCTCCTTTGCCAGGCTTCGCAATGCCTCAACAGCAAAAAATCTTGTTAAAAAATCAGGATGATCACGCCCAATTTCATAAAGAAATGGAATGATCCTGGCTTTTTCTTCTGCATTTGCGTTTGGCAGATACCCGGACAAGGCCTCAAGCAAATAAATAATTTCAGAAGCACTCACTTTTTTAAGCACCTCAATGTACCAATCCAAATGACCCGGTTTTTTTCGGTTATTGAAATAATTCGCCAGAGGCAGGAGGATATATATGGAATTTGCCCCCTTATATCGACTGACCCATTGATCGGGATTTCTGTTATTCAGCAAATAGCCCAGTGCCATACCCTGCACCTGAAGAGAAGGATCCTCCAGGTATGTTTCCCATGGCAAATCTTCCCCGGTAGTATTGACAAGGACTTCCATTGCCAAAACACGCACACCCGGATCACCGGAAGTAGTTAGTTTTTTTACCTGTTGTGAAAAAACACCAAAATCTACTTGTTCATTCGATAGCAGAAATGAAAGCATTTTTTTTTGGATTTCGGGATGTTCATTTTCACTCAACGATGCACGTAATACCAAAAGCACCTCCTCACTATATTTTCCTCGCTCGGCTAATTTTATGATTGCTTCCATACGTGCGGCCAACGTTGGACTCGTTTGATATTGATACAACAATTCCTCTTCTTCTTTTTGATGTATAATTGTGCCCAACAGTTGAAAATCCCCATCCAGCTGAAGGGATGCAACAGGTGATGTGACCGGCAATTGAAATACATGCACCTGGTTTTCTACCAGAATCAGATACCGAAATGATTGCCCATCTTTATCTACATCAAGATACATCGGCAACCTGTATAACGGGTAATACGCTAAATCCTGAACCTGCCGTACATGTACCCTCAATGTATCCCGGACTACTTGATGCCAAGCTTCTAACTGGGGATGTCCGGCGTTTTGAAACCACTGAATAAAAAACCATTTTAAATCCTCTCCGGTAACGGCCTCGAAGGATAGACGAAAATCATCAAGTTCTACCGACTGGTATGCATGATTAACAAGGAAATGGTGCAGGGCAGCAAAAAAAGCTTCGTCGCCAACATAGGTCCTCAGCATGTCCCATATCCGGGCCCCTTTTGCCGATGAATGCATATCGAGCAGTTCTTTGGGGTCAGTGTAAAAATAGCGGATCACTTCGCGCCTGTTTGTGCCCGCTTCCGTTAAATAGGCATTTAATTCCTCCCGGGCATGAAGGTCTGCTATCTCCTGTCCATAGGAATGTTCCATCCACAATTGTTCGGCATAAGTAGCCAGGGACTCCATTAGTGACCAATGTGCCCATGATTCGCTGGTGACAAGACTACCAAACCACTGATGAAATACTGCATGACTGATTTGTTTTTCCGGATAAACCCTGTCGGATTCCAGGCCTTTTACCAGCAGATCATCGGATAAAAAACAAACCGATGCCCCCGGCATTTCGTGAAACGGGTCTTCCCGCACAACCAACTGGTCAAATTTTGGCCATGGAAAAGGATAGTCTAGAATCGTGGAAAAATATTCCATCATTTCCATTGTTTGGCCAAATACCGCATCGTGTCCTTCCTCGCGGATCGACTCTCCCATATAGCGTACAGAAATGCCTTTCCAGTCTTTTTCGATAATGTCAAATTCACCAACAGCCAGCATGATCTGCCCGGTGGGTATGGGCCGATCCATTTTCCAATGATCACGTCTGTTTCCATTTCCTTCGGACGCTGATGCTACCAGTATCCCATTGGAAACCGATTGGAAATTGTCGCTTACAGTTATTTTCAAATCCAGTGTGGTACGC
>JAOUOM010000346.1 GCA_029880385.1 Cyclobacteriaceae bacterium
GGAAGTCTTTGACAATCACCACCTGTTGAAGGCTGGTTTTTGGAAAGCCATAAAAGTTGCGCTAAAAACCCACAAGTACACACTTGTCCCGAAAAGCCATTTTATTGAAAATGCGGTTCGTGATTACCTCTTGGTCAATAGTGAACTGAAGCCTGGCCTTGAAAACGCCATGTACTATAAGCACATAAGCTCCGATGCCGTAAATGTCTTTGCCGGTGATATGCGCTTGCTGCGATGGATCAAAACGATTTATCCAAACAAACAAATCACGGTAGCCCACCAGGGAAGTGCCTTTATCGAAGGGTTATTGCGACAGGATGACCACCCGCACAACAAAGCGGTGTTCTGCCTTATCGAAAAGGGCATTTTACATGTAGTGGTCACCAGCAAACAAAACCTGCTGTACTACAACCAATTTGCGATCAAACAAAACGAAGAATACCTCAAGTACCTCTTGCTTGTATTCCGGGAATTGTCGCTGGATCAAAAAAGTACACGCGTCATTGTTTGGGGAAACCTAAAGCCCGATTCCCAATTGATAGGGACATTGAAAAAATACATCCGGGACATTTCTTTTGGCAACCGTCCTTCTTTCCTCAAGTTCAATTATCATTTTGATGAAATCAGCGATCATCAATACTTCGACCTGTTCAATATTTTCCTCTGTGATTAATGGAAAGGGTCGCCATCTTTCCCGGTTCGTTTGATCCTTTCACGCGAGGACATCACGATATTGTGCTGCGATCCTTGCACCTCTTTGACCAGGTAGTCATTGCAATCGGACATAACAGTCAGAAAAAACGCTACTTTGATGTAGGGGAAATGCAGCAACATATTCAAAAAACCTATCAGGACACCAAACGCGTACGCGTAACGGTCTACGACGAACTGACAGCTAACCTTGCAAAAAAATACGAAGCGAAATTCCTGATCCGGGGATTGCGCAATACCAGTGATTTTGAATATGAAAATTCAATTTCCCAAATAAACAAATACCTGAACCAGGAATTGGAAACCGTATTCCTGATCACACGACCCGATCTTTCCTCTGTCAGTTCATCCCTGATCAGGGAAATACACAAATACGGCGGGGATGTCTCCCCATTCCTTCCCTATACGCTCTAGTAATTGGTTTTTTCTTTGAGTAAACGGTGATAGTCCTGTATCACGGCCCGTATAGAACGGTATGAGTCATACAAGGCAGCGCGCATTTGATTAAGTGTCATCCACTTCACTTCGTCGATCCCTTCCTCCTTTTGCGGAGCCATGTTACGATCATCCACCGTCTTCATGATATACCAGTGTGTTTTTTTCAACACGTATTTTTTGTTGTGGATATAGGTATGCCAGGTATGCCCGATTTTTGTATCAAGGGCCACTTTTACACCCGTTTCTTCCTCTACTTCACGCACGGCACAATCATCCGGGCTTTCCCCCTTATCGAGTTTGCCCTTTGGTAGATCCCACTTTCCCTGCCGGAAAATCAGCAGGTTTTTGCCCTCTTTCTCCACGACGCCTCCGGCTGCCTCTACCACTTTGAATGTGCTTTTGATAAATTTGATCAGCTTTTCCTTTTCCCCGGACGCAAATGTGATCGAATCAACCTGTTTCAGTTTTTTTTCAGTCATCAAAAACAACAATTCTTCCACCGACTGTGGCGATGCGTTCAAAATCAACACATCATCGATCAGCTTTTTGGGAGAAATTTTCTTTTTGCTTCCGTCGATTACAAGGTCATAATCAGCCTCCGGTCGGGACTTTGATGCTTTGATCAGGTAGACCGGAATATCATTAATGAAGATTTTCAAAAAAAACTCGTTTAAATGCGCTGTAATTATGGTGCTATCCGGCCAATTTTGCAACCCTTACAAAGGAAAAACATTATCTTTTGCCCATGATTTATCAATGCTTCCATCCGGAGACCGGAAAAAAAACAGCACAAGCCCTTCTCGATATCCACGCCATCAAACTCAGCCCCGAAAATCCATTTACCTGGGCATCGGGCTGGAAAAGCCCCATCTATTGTGACAACCGGCTCAGTCTCTCCTATCCCGCTGTACGAAATGCCATTAAGGAATCGTTTGCCGAATTGATCCGACACCATTTTCCGGAAGCTGAAGCCATTGCAGGTGTGGCTACCGCAGGTATCCCGCAGGGGGTTTTGGTCGCTGACGTACTGGGACTGCCCTTTTTGTATGTCCGGGCCAAGTCAAAATCGCATGGACTGGCAAACCAAATCGAAGGTCGGTATGAAAAAGGCATGAAAGTCGTGGTGCTCGAAGATCTGGTGTCGACGGGCGGCAGCTCACTGGCAGCCGTGGATGCCCTACGCGATGCGGGAGTGGATGTACAGGGCATGACCTGTATTTTTACCTATGGATTCCCGCAGGCCGAAGAAAATTTCCGGGCTAAAAAAGTAGATCTTGTCTACCTGAGTGAATATTCCCTGCTTTTGTCACAAGCCCTTTCCCAGGGTGCCATTGGCAGCAGTGAAATGGATACCCTGAATGAATGGCGCCAGGATCCGGCTGCATGGAATCAGTAAAATTTTTCTTCGATTCCAAGGCCAAACAGGGCGAAATCATATTTTACCGGATCAGCTGCATCAAACAAGCGCAGATTTTCCGTGAGCTCCACGGCAGTTTGCCAGTCGGTGGCTTTGCGGGAGATTAGTCCCAGTTTTCGCGCCACCCGGTCTACATGCAGATCGCACGGACATATCAGCTGATGAGGCCCCAGTTGCTTCCACAAGCCAAAATCCACGCCCATGCCGTCATCGCGTACCATCCAGCGCAAAAACATATTCAGACGTTTGCATGCCGAATGGCGCACAGGCGATGGAATGTGTTTGCGGCTACGCTGGGGTGCATGTGGCAAGGAAAAAAAACGTTCGTTAAACTGCACCAAAGCCGGCCCCGTATGTTCTTCCTGATAATTTCCGGCCGTAAAAGCCACCTCCAGCGTATCGTGGGTTTGATAAAAATGGTGCAGCCAATCGATAAAGTAGAGCACATCGGTTGGTTGGAACGTACGATGGCAAAAAGACCCGAAACGACGCAAATCCGCTTCCTGATGGTGAAGGATAAAATCATGAGGCACACCATCCATCAGGTTCATCAGCTCCCTACACTTTGAAATAATCGTTGACCGTCGCCCCCATGCCAAAACCGCAGCAAACAAACCACTTATTTCAATGTCCTGCTTTTTTGAAAAAAGATGGGGAATGGAAATCGGGTCATTTTCGATAAAACCAGGCTGATTGTAAAGACGAACCTTTTCATCCAGATAATCCTTCAGCCGACGACTGTCTGTCATCAATCGCCAAAATAGGAAATGGCTACCAATGCCTTGTCATCCACAATGCCCAATCGTTCAAAGGCAATGGACGTAAGTCGGATCATGACATTTTCGTTCAGGCCGGTATTGGGAAGTTGCCCGACTACCCGAACGTAGATGGTCTGGTTGTTCATGATGTTTTTCACCTGAAAAACAGTCCCTACACTGAGTGTACGATGCAGGGCCAGGTATTTGTCGGTATCAATGGCCCCTTCGATTTTACGGGCAATTCCTTCTTCATAGAGTTTTGAAACGCCCCCTTCCCTGCTGGATTTGATTTTTGAACCATAGGATGTTTCCTTAAATTCGGTACCATAGGCCTTTACGTCGGGCTTTATGGCTTTTTCCGGTTTGAAGGGGAAGAGTAATTTTTGACCTATGGCCAATTCCTCATTTTCCAGTTCATTCCAGATCAGGATACTATCCGCCGACACGACAAATTTCTCCGCAATCATTTCAAGCGATTCACCTGTCTGTACATAATACGGGTACATTGTTTTCCCT
>JAOUOM010000347.1 GCA_029880385.1 Cyclobacteriaceae bacterium
CTAATTTAGTGGCTCCCGGCGTATGGTGCCGAAACCACAGTCACAGCCAAGCTGTATGAAAAAAACGTATTCACCAAAAACTGCAGATAAAGCTCAATTTCTTCTTTGGAACCTGGTCAAAGGGATCATATGGCTGGCCATCTTAATTGTAGGCTACCTGATGGCACGAAAATACCTGGGGTTCGACCTGAAAGAATGGATGGGCCCTTTGTATGAAAATTCTGTCGCCATTTATCTTATTTTTCTGGTCTCAGAAGTGGTCTTTGGCATTATTCCCCCTGAGTTTTTCATGTTTTGGTCTTTACGGAGTGAAATCCTGCAGGTCTATATCAGCAATGTGGCCGCCTTGGCAACCATTTCCTACCTGGCAGGTATCATAGGCTATTACATCGGATCCTATTTTAATACTACGGCCCTGTTTCGTTTGTTCAAACGAAGGATATTCGGAAAGTTCGAACGCCATTTTAATACCTACGGCGGGTTTTTGGTGATTGTCGCAGCCCTTACACCCTTGCCTTTTGCCGGAATTTGTATGCTGATGGGCGCAGTAAAATATACGTTTAGAAAATTTGTCCTGATATCCATGATGCGCTTTGTTCGGTTTATCGTCTATGCCATTATCATTTGGGAAGCCAACATTTTATAAAATGAATAAAAAAGGAGTTTTATTGGTCAACCTCGGCACCCCGGATTCCACGGCTGTCCCGGATGTGCGCAAGTATTTGCGTGAATTTTTAATGGACAAACGAGTGATTGACATCCCGCTGGTTTTCCGCTGGTTGCTGGTCAACCTGATCATCGCTCCATTCCGTGCCCCTAAATCAGCTGCCGAATACCGAAAGCTGTTTACCGAAAGAGGCTCACCCTTGAAGTACTACACCCATGACCTTCAGGGCCTTTTGCAACAGGCCCTGGGTGAAGACTACCAGGTGGAATTTGCCATGCGGTATCAAAGTCCTTCCATTGAAGACGGATTGAACAGGCTTCGCAAGGCCAAAACCTCCTCCATCCATGTGATTCCCCTTTTTCCACAATATGCGTCGGCCACTACCGGTTCGGTAGTTGACAAAGTAATGGAAATCGTAAAAGACTGGCAGGTCATTCCTGAACTTACCTTTACATCACAGTTTTTTGAAGAGGAGTTGTTCACAGACACCATTGCCAACCAGGGAAAACACCTGATGGCCAAAAGCCATTACGACCATTTTGTATTTAGCTACCACGGACTACCCGAGCGACAAATCCACAAGGCATCTGCCGACAACTACTGTACATTGGGAGATTGCTGTTCGGTTTTGAACGAAAACAACCGGTACTGTTATCGGGCACAGTGCATGGCTACCACCCGGCTGATTGCCAAAAAACTAAACCTCGCGACAGATCAGTATACGGTTTGTTTTCAATCACGCCTGGGCAAGGACCCATGGGTAAAACCCTATACAGAGGAAGTATTGAAGGAGCTGGCCGACCAGGGGGTAAAAAAAGTGCTGGCATTTTCACCCGCCTTTGTTTCGGACTGCCTGGAAACAACCATCGAAGTGGGGGAAACCTATCAGGAGGCGTTTATTCATGCAGGAGGAGAGCAATGGGATCTGGTACCCAGTCTCAACGTAGACCCTACGTGGGTTGCCTGCCTGAAAGCACTCGTTGAACGGGAAAGCTGATCCTTTTTGAACGTTAATGGACAACAGGAACGCTCCATTTGCTCCCAATGCCAAAACCGGCACGTATGTTCCGGTTTTTTTCTAAATTCCCAAACAAAGTCAGGGACTAACTGAAAATTTTAACAACCTATGAAAACACCATTTTTGTATAGCTGCCTGTTGGGGACATTCATGGCCACTGCCCAGCCATCTGTCACGGTATTTGAAAACTATATTGATAAAAACGGAGCCCGTATTTTATCTGATTTTACCTCCCTGTTGTCCATTCCCAATGTAGCAGCCGATTTGCCCAACATCAACAAAAATGCGGCGTACATCCAGGATGAGCTCGAAAAGCGAGGCGTACAAACCAAGCAACTCCGAATGATCGGAACTCCCCCGATTATTTTTGGCTACCTGCCTACCAAGGGGGCTACCCGTACCCTGGCGTTCTATGTCCATTACGACGGCCAACCTGTAAATAAGGACAATTGGGTACATGAACCATGGGAGCCTGTGCTCTACAACAAAGCCATGACGCTGGGAGGAAAACCCATTGCCATGCCAAAAGCCGGTGAACCCATCGACCCCGAATGGCGACTGTATGCCCGGTCGGCCGGAGATGACAAAGCCCCCATCCTTTCCATTCTTACGGCACTGGATGCCATTCGCGAAAACAAACTCACCCTTACATCAAACATTGTTTTCTTTTTTGAAGGACAGGAAGAGGCCGGATCTGTACAGCTCCGCAATTACCTGGAAGACAACCACGAACTAATCGACCAGATCGACCTTTGGATGTTTTGTGATGGCCCTGTTCACCAGACGCGTCAGCCACAACTCGTGTTTGGGGTTCGGGGATCAACAGGCATGGAAGTGACGGTATTTGGTCCCAGCAGACCCCTGCACAGCGGGCACTATGGCAACTGGGCTCCCGTACCCGGCCAGATGTTGGCAAGCCTGGTAGCTAGTATGAAAGATGAAAATGGAAATGTGCTCATCGAAGGCTACTACGACGATGTAGAACCTTTGACTGTGCGCGAGTTGGAGGCATTGGCCAATGTGCCGGAGGTAGACACACAACTACGGGAAGAACTGGGGCTTGCAGATACCGAAGGAAATGAGCCCCTCTACAAGCGGTTGTTGTACCCTTCACTCACAATCCGCGGCCTGAGCAGTGGCAACGTAGGCGACCTTACCCGTAACGTAATCCCTTCCACGGCAACCGTTTCACTGGGTATGAGGATGGTGAAAGGCTGCGACCCTGAGCAAATGCAGGAAAAAGTAGAAAAACACATCGAAAAACAAGGATTTCACATCGTTCGGGAAATTCCTGACCATGATACCCGAATGAAATATCCAAAAATAGCCCTCGTGGAACGGGAAAATGGATATCCGGCAGCACGTACCTCCATGGACGATCCGTTTGCCCTGCAGGTAGTAAAGCGCACCCGGGATGTAGCCGGTGACCAACTGGTACTACTACCGACGCTGGGGGGTTCGCTCCCGCTCTATTTATTTACGGATGTGCTGAAAAAACCAGCCATTATTGTGCCCATTGCCAATCATGACAATAACCAGCATGCCGAAAACGAAAACCTGCGCATCGCAAACCTGTGGTATGGCATTAAGTTGATGGGTGCACTGATGACGATGGAAAAATAACGTCAGTTTACAATCAATTTCTGACTATAGGATTTTGTGCCGCTTTGTATACAAACCAGGTATATCCCCCGACGGAGCGGAGGAAGCCAGAGTTCATTCCCGGGTGTCGGATAGGTCATGATAATTTGACCCGATAACGATACCAGCATCACCTGATCAACCGGATGGATAAAATCAAGCTGCAAACGCGATGTGTGGGCCATTAACGGGTTGGGAATTAACCTGGGCAGGGGGTCATACTGGCTGGCATGGATATAATCGGTCAGGCATAGGGTATCAACACCCTCCGCACGATGACCGATCAGGGACACATCGTAAAAACCCGGCCTTTGATACGTCGTTTGCATGTAGGCTGCATTTGTGCCCCATGCAGGTGAGCCCCCTTCCAGCAGCCATTCATAGGACTGATATCCGCGGCTATGATTGTAAATGGTTACCAGCAAGCCGGTCTCAACCAGGGTTGTGTCTGCCGAAAAGGCCAGTTGTGTCCCTCCCTGGCATACGTCCATCTCCTGGCGGACAGACTGTCGA
>JAOUOM010000348.1 GCA_029880385.1 Cyclobacteriaceae bacterium
GCAGGTGAATTTCCACAAGGGGTGTATTGCCGATGAGTTGACTGATGTTTTTAGCAGGTTTCATTTGTCAGGTAAGTTAGAGAAAAGGGATCAGGATGTACGGGGAAAGGGATCAGGCGGGCGGCCGAAGGCCGCCCGCCTGGTTATTCGCCCTCAACAATTTTCCCGAATCACATGTGAGTCCTTCGAATCGTAGTGAATACGTGAGTTGGCCGGCACACTTTCGGTCAGCCACACATTGCCGCCAATGATGCTGTTATTTCCGATGGTGGTCTTGCCGCCCAAAATAGTAGCACCGGCATAGATCACCACCTGATCACCAATGGTCGGGTGCCGCTTGGTCTTGGCCATTTCTTTGGTCACACTCAAGGCACCGAGTGTCACTCCCTGGTAGATTTTTACGTCATCGCCAATCACGGTTGTCTCGCCAATCACCACGCCCGATCCATGATCGATGCAAAACCGATGACCAATCGTGGCAGCCGGATGGATATCGATACCCGTGCGGCCGTGCGCATATTCGGTAAAGATACGTGGCAGGTACGGTATTCCCAGCTTCAGCATCAGGTGGGCAATCCGATAGACCGAGATGGCAAAAAAACCAGGATACGTCCGGATCACTTCCTTCTGGTCATATGCCGCCGGGTCACCGGTCAGGATAGCCTCGGCATCCTCCATGCACTGGTCATATACCCCTTCCAGCCGGTCAAAAAATTCCTTGCATACCTGGGGTATATTTTCTTTTTCACAGGCAGTTGTCTTACTCAGCAACTGTTCAAATTGTAGTTTGACAAGGTTATAGCGGGTCTCTATTTCTAGTTTTGACTCAAAGCGGACATTGTTTAATTCCGGAAAAAGAAACTGCATGATACGCACCAGAAATGCGTCTATTTCCTCCTCTCCGGGTAGTGCTTTGGGCCTGAAATGTGCCCGTGCTATTTTTTCGTAAAACGATGGGTTCATAGGTTCTTATCCACACTGGTTTTCTTCTGCCCGACCTTCCTCACCACTGGTGTACGTTTCCATCAGGCACGGGCATTGACAAGCTGGAGCAGCAAAATAAACGATTTTCCCGGCCCCTGCCGACCCTGCACCCAAATAATCAGTGAAAAAAATGAAAAGGCACCTCGTTTCCTTTTTGTACCCGCTACAGGAAGCATGCTGCGGTTCGCCTACAGGGCTGTCCGCCACCTTCATTCTCACCCCTCCCACATCCGGTTGTTGGTTTGGGAAAATTTGACTAGTTTGTCAAAAAGTTATATCCTATCAATCTCACGTAAATGTATTTTTTATGAAATCTATCTTTTTATGCTTGCTGTTGTCCGGGGTTTTAGGTTCCGCACTTGCCCAGGATTTTTCCGCACTTCAATCCATAACCTTCCAGACAAAAGAGGACTATGGCACCCAAGAAACAACCGTGCTGGAATGTGCCAATTTTTTGCTCGCCAGCAAATTTGATCAGCTCGAAAATGACGTAAACTGTAACTATGCCCTGCAGTTTGTGATGAAATGGATGGAAGGAACCCCCGATTATACGTTCTCCATCGATGAACAGATTATGAAAGCCATTAAATCAAATTCCTACCTGCTGGGCATTTACCTGTCGGCAATGACCAAATATGTGCTCGAAAACAAGGCAAATGCCGCCAACGAAAAAGAGGTTCAATACAATTCCTTTGTCCTCTTCCTGGACTATTGTGAAAATACAGCCAATCAGGTAAAGACCAACAAGGAAATCAAAAACCTGAGCAAAGCCAAAAACGAAGGCCGGTTAAAGGAATACCTGGCCAACTGACACCTTGGGCGACCCTCACCTGACGACCTGCACGCATGGCAACAGGTAGGGGCACCCCCATCCTCCCCGACATACGTTTTCTGCTTACATAACAGGGAGGATTGTCTTTCTTTTGATCTCAACTGCGCAAACCAACACTTCCCGCTATACCTTTGCCTCATGGCAGACGTGATCAAAAGTCAGGAAGAAATACTAAAGAAACTCGGGATAGAAAAACTCAACCCTATGCAGGAAGAAGCCCTTGCCTGCATCGCCGAAAATGCACATACCGTGCTGCTATCCCCTACCGGTACCGGCAAAACTCTTGCCTTTTTGTTGCCCATCTTTGCCAGCCTGGATGCCGAATGTACCGAAATCCAGGCCATGATCCTGGTTCCCTCACGGGAATTGGCCCTGCAAATCGAACAGGTAGCCCGCAACATGGGAACGGGCTTCAAAATAAATGCCGTGTACGGCGGTAGAGCCGGCACCAAGGACAAAGCCGATCTCAAACACCGGCCGGCAATTTTGATCGGTACGCCCGGACGCATAGCCGACCGCCTGCGCCGCGACGATATCGAGACAAAATTCATACAAACACTCGTCTTGGACGAATTTGATAAGTCATTGGAAGTGGGCTTTGAAGCAGAAATGATGGAAATCGTCAACACCCTCACAAAAGTGAAAAAACGGATCCTGACCTCTGCCACTCAAAAAAGCAAAATCCCCCCCTTTGTGCGGCTGCAAAATCCCGTGGAAATCAACTACCTCAGCAAAAAAACAATCCAGCTTTCGCTGCGCACCATTCTAGCCACATCGCGCGATAAAAAAGAAACCCTGGTAACGGCCCTTGGTCAGCTAAACAACCAGCCGGGAATCATATTTTGCAACCTTAAGGAAACCATCGGCGAACTTAGCGAATACCTCACCCGCCACAAGATCAGCCATGGCTGCTTTCATGGCGGCATGGAACAATCCGACCGGGAACGGGCCCTGATCAAGTTTCGCAACGGCACCCACCAGCTGCTGATCGCCTCCGACCTGGCGGCCCGCGGTATCGACGTGCCCGAAATCCGCTTCATCCTCCACTATGAACTGCCACCCCGGCCCGACGAATTTACCCACCGAAACGGTCGCACGGCCCGCATGAACCAACACGGCACGGCCTATGTACTGGTAGGCAAGCAAGACCTTTTGCCCGCATTTATCGGCAATCCCAAATCATTGGATTTACGCAAAACAGTGCCTCCTGCCCCGTCACCCTGGCAAACGATCTACGTAACGGGCGGGCGCAAAGACAAAATTTCAAAAGGCGACATAGCCGGATTCTTCCTCAAGCAAGGCAGGCTCTCCCCCGACCAACTCGGGGTGATCGAAATCAAACAAGACTGTGCCTACGTGGCCGTGCATTCCGCTCAGGCCAGTCCCCTCATCAAACTCACCAACAACACACGTCTCAAAAACAAAAAAGTACGCGTCAGCATCATCTAACCAGCTGTCATTTTTCCGTGCCAAACAGGAGCACCACCGGCTGGCCTTCTGGCCACTGTACGCCCGTGCTCCCCGCAGGCCTGCGTGCTACCCACGCCCGGGGCTATAGGGCAGCCGAAGTGCCCTTTACCTACGAGGATCCATCCGTGCAAAAACACGGTAAATGGCCACAACGCCCCTGTCCAGCCCCGGCAGCAGCGGCATCCTTTCCGTTGTGGTTGGGTGGCGCGGGGTAAGGAAAGATACAGCGGATGACGGGTAGCCCGGGTACCTGACGGCCTGCCCCTGAGGCCCCGGGCCGGCCGCTCCTGATTTAAAATTGACTTTTCATGTATAAGTTGCTACCATTGTCCTCTAAACAATCCATTCCCCATGAAAACCATCCTTCACCAGGCCGACACACGCGGAACGGCCTTTTTTGGCTGGCTTCACAGCCGCCATACGTTTAGTTTCGGGCATTACTACAATCCGGAGCGTATCCATTTTGGAGCGTTGCGTGTGCTAAACGACGATATTGTGGAGCCGGGTATGGGATTTGGTACACACCCCCACGACAATATGGAGATCGTATCC
>JAOUOM010000349.1 GCA_029880385.1 Cyclobacteriaceae bacterium
TTTTGGCAGTGACGACCACCCATGGTCAGGTACATTTTTCGACTACCGATTCCCTTTTGCCTGTCTGCCAGCAGGGGGAAACCTTTATACGTCACCTGGGCTATGCCCTGCATTACAACGAAGTACACGAACAGGCCGACTGGATCGCCTACGAACTCACAGCTGATGAGCTACGGTCTGTCGTCGAACGATCGGATCATTTTTTGCCCGATCCCGATGTTGTGACCGGTAGCGCAACGGTATCCGATTATCATCATTCGGGTTACGATCGGGGCCACCTGGCCCCTGCAGCAGACATGGGGTGGTCCCTCCAGTCCATGTCCGAATCCTTTTATTTTTCCAACATTTGCCCACAAGACCCTTCCTTCAACCGGGGTATATGGAAACGTCTCGAAGAACAAGTGAGGACCTGGGCGATAGAAAATGAAGCGGTTTGGGTGGTGACCGGCCCGGTTCTGACAGACAGCCTGCCCGCAATTGGCACTAACCAGGTTTCAGTTCCCCGATATTTCTATAAAGTGATTTTGGATTACACGGGGCCAGTCCGGAAAGGCATAGGTTTTATCCTGCCAAATCAAAAACCGACGGAGGGTATCGAATATTATGCCGTCCCGATCGACAGTGTGGAGCAGTTTACCGGAATCGACTTCTTCTGTCAACTACCGGATGATGAGGAGCATTTACTAGAAAGTGCGGTTGTGCCTGGTGACTGGTCGTGGGATTTGATTCCAACTGGCGATAAAACAACGGAGGAGGAATCGGCAATACAGCAATGCAGTGGCGTTACGAAGAAAGGTGCCAGATGCCGAAACATGACCACTGATCCCCGGGGGTACTGCCATTTGCATCAGAGGGAATAGGCAGCATGAATTCGCCTGACTATATCAGAAATGCCTGCCCCGCTTTGTCAATAGCATTCCGTTACGCATGTAAATGTTCCGATAAACAGATTCAAGGTTGTACTTGAAAAATATGGTCTATTCCTATCGAATGTGCCAGTTTGAAATGAAAAAAAGCGGCTTTTGGAGCCGCTTTTTGGGTTTATACAACTCCCCTAATTACAGGTATAACTTATAACCTCATTTTGTTCTCCTATACTTCCGTCTTCATAGATGATCTGTGTGGCTTTGCTGGATGGTAGCCCCTGATCGTTGTATTGATAGGCAATGTTTTCAATATAATTTCCTAAATTGTCACTTGATGTTTCTTCCAATTTAATTAGATTATTTACACTTAATACATCTTCCCAATCATCTTCAATAAGCACAAATGCTGCCCAGTCCATATAATGAGGATTTGGATTGGAGTCATATTCATAATTAATATAGAATTTCTTCGTGAAGTAAGAAGAACTTTGTGTAATTCTTGAAACATTACCGTTTGTCATTATAATATCATATGTGGTGATAATCGTTTGCCCGAGAAAGTCATCAAAATAAGAACCTTCGATTTTAGACAAAATACTATCGGTATAAAAAAATCGTGTTTCTGTTGTGCCCCACACTATTTTGTTCACCAAATCACCATCATATACTATTGAAAATGATTCTGAAGGAATGCCAGCAATTTTATTATTCACACAGGTAACATCTACTTGATCGGATAAAGAACCATCGGGATTCAATAATTCAAGTGTTGTAACACAATCATTTTCATCATATATATATTTCAAAGTCCCATCCCCGGGAAATTCGGTAGTCAATATCCGACAAGAGGTACTTTCATCCACATCCGTAAGGTTTATGGTGATGGTGGCCGATAAAGCAGTCTTGCCGTCGCTTACTTCTACGGTGAGCGAAAAACCCGGTGTGGTTTCATAATCCAATGCGGTGCTGGTCTTTACGGTAAGCTCGCCGGAGGTAGCGTCCAGGGCAAAGGCGTCACCGGCATTGCCCCCGGTAAGACTGAATTGCAAGGCATCTCCGTCGGCATCACTGGCACTGATGGTGCCGACCACTGTGCCCGCCAGACTGTTTTCTGCAATGGAAAATGTTTGCGCTGACACCGTGGGTCCGTCGTTCGTAGATTCGTCCTGTTGTGGGTCATTTGGACCAAGTTCGTCGGGTTCACAACTGGTAAGTATACCGATGCTAGCCAGGAGGATTGTTACGAGCAGTAAGTTGTTTGTGAAAGTGTTTTTCATAAATTTAGTTGTTTTAAAAGCATATAACTGTATGGATATTTTCAGACATAGCCATACCTTCATGTATTTCCTTCGAATGTTACGAAGCGTAAAAAAATTCAGGATTCCTGTTGTTTGTACCAGGCAAAGTTTGCCTGCGTCTGGCTAAAATAAAATACCGTAAAATCAGTATTTTTCGTGTTAAGTAAAGGAGCGAAAGCCTTGGCTGGTTAGTTTTTACGGGGAGGTTTGTGTTATTAATTGGGAATCAAAGCCTGATGTTGGAAACAATCAGGAGGCCCATAAAAAAGGGGCTATACCAGATTGTTTTTATGGGCATAGTGAATCAACTCTGATACTCTTTTAAAGGACAGTTTTTTAAACATATTTCGTCTGTGTGTGTCCACAGTCGTTTTACTGATAAAAAGTTTATCACCGATTTCTTGGGATGATAATCCCTGGACAATCAGTCTCAGGATTTCCTTTTCGCGTGCAGTCAACCTGATAATGGAAGAAAAATTATCTTCGGTAAGCTCTTCCTCCGAAGTAGATTTAGAAAAAATGCTGGTACTGATGTAAAATTCTTCGGGTTGGTTCACTAACACATCCAGTAACTCATCTTCATTACTGTTTTTGAGGAAGTAGGCATTACCCCCGGCTTTCCTTACTTCCTCGATCAATTCGGAATCATTATACAACGTAACGATTACAACATACACATTTTGCCTGCTATCCTTTAGTTCCTTAAGTATCTCCAGTCCGTTTTTCTTCGGCATGTTGAGATCCAGGATGAGCAGGTCAGGTTGATGGATGGAAAGTTGGTTCATGACATCCTGGCCATTTATCACAGAGCCGACTATTTCAAAATCTCTATAATTTTTCAGAAAAGAAGTAATGCCAAGGTTATAAAGGGAATGGTCATCTGCAATCAATACTTTCTTCATCTACTCAAAATGTCTATAGTCCTTACCCACTAACCAGTTAGGCACTGGTAAAATACCCATTAGGTTGGCATGGAAAGTTGTAGCCCCGGAAGTTCCCCAAAGGCTTCAAAAAAAATAAACAGAATTATTCTATTGGCTCTATACGTAGTCCTATGGTTTACGATAAACCCGTGATGCGGCCGGTTCAAATCAATTTTTCAAGTTTTTCCAAAAACGCCTGGTCCACTTCATCAAAAGCGGCCAGTTGGTCACTATCTACATCGAGAACCATGCGTACGTCACCGTCTTTGAAAAAAGGAACAACAATTTCGGATCGGCTGGCACTGCTACAGGCAATGTGTCCGGGAAACTGATCCACGTCCGGGACAATGATCGTTTTGGCTTGTGCCCAGGCGGTACCGCACACACCTTTGCCTTTTTGAATGCGCGTACAGGCAATTGGTCCCTGAAATGGTCCCAGTACCAGCTCGTCATCCTTTACCAGGTAAAAACCCACCCAGAAAAAACCCATGGCTTCCCGAAGGGCAGCTGCTATATTAGCCAGGTTCGCAATCAGGTCAGGCTCGCCTGATGTCAATGCCTGGATTTGAGGAAGGAGCGATTTGTATTTTTCCCGTTTGTCCACGGTGTCGGGTAGATGTAGTTCTTCTGCCATTTTTAGAGAGGGAAATAATAGTGTAACGTATCGTTTAAAATCTGTACGGTTTCTTTCGGAGCTGCTGTGATCAAAGGGGCTTTTATACCTTTTGCAAA
>JAOUOM010000350.1 GCA_029880385.1 Cyclobacteriaceae bacterium
CTATTTTTTCAGGGAATCGCAGTGGTAGGCCAAATTCGGCCATGATCGAATGTATTTCGGCTTCGTTTTCACCGGCAGGCCCCAGTACTTCGGTTACTTCGCCCAGTGGGCTCCGGTTTTTCCTGTCGTGCCATTTGGTAATTTTGACGATTACTTTATCGTTGTGCCGGGCATTTTTCGCTTTGTCAGGGAAGATGAAAATATCAAAATGGACATTTCGGCTGTCAGGTACCACAAAGGCATATTTGGATGACATTTCGATACGCCCCACAAACTCTTCACGGTTGCGTTTTATAATGGACAATACCCTGCCTTCGGGACGAGAGCCGTCACTTCCGGTGCGGGTAATTTGCAGTTTTACCTCGTCTTTGTCGATCGCAAAATTCAGGTCATCGGATTTTACCCATACATCATTTTCCATACCTGCTATGATGATATAGGCAAACTTTGGGTTTACATGGTCTACGATGCCTGTGTATTCATTGGCAGGTGTGGCACTGGTCCATCGGCCGTCCCTGTTTTTACGGATTTTGCCCTCAGCCTCTATCTCAAATATGAGTTCTTTGACTTTTTCCTTGGATTTGGCATCACGTATTCCCAGGTGCTTGATCAATTGCTGATAGCTGATGGATTCTTCGGGGTTGCGTATAAACCATTCGTTCAAAAGTTCTTTGATGGGGGTGGTTTTTTTCCGGGTTTGTTTTCCGCTCGTTTGGGTGTTTTTCTTCTTTCGTTGTTTGCTCATGGGGTTTTTTGACCCACTTGGGTAATGTTATTGCTTTCTATGACCGGCAAGTTATGGAGTTTCAGGTAAAGTTGGGCAGTGGCGATCACATCCCCTTTGCAATAAGTGGCAATCCGATCGAGTCCTTTTTCTTCTGAATAATAGACATGATTTACCTGCGACCCGTCTATATCCGTTTTACTTGATGCTATCCCGAACAGGTGGCTCAACAGGTCCAGCGAAGTAAAGCTTTTGCGATCACCAAATTTCCACATCTCCATGGTGTCCAGGTGATTGACTTCCCAGGGTTTTTTGCCCGACAGGTTCAGTGCCGGCGGGATGGAAATCCCTTTGACCAACATTCTGCGGCACAGGTAAGGGTAGTCGAACTCCTTGCCATTGTGGGCACAGAAACGTATTTTTTTCTGATCAATTTTCTGGTCAAGAAATTGGGTGAAACTGAGGAGCAGGGCTGTTTCGTCATGGTTTTGAAACGATGTTACCCGCAAACCTGTCTGTCCATCGGCCAATTCGTGGAAAATGCCAATGGCGATAACGATCACTTTGCCAAATTCGGCATATATGGCACCACGATCCACGTAAAGCTGTTCGGGTGTGGCCTCTTCATCCACATGTAAAAAGGAGGCTTTTCGCTTCCAGTGATCCTGAAGGCCGGACGGCAATTTATCCAGGGCGGGTTGTGCCGACACGGTCTCAATGTCAATGATGAGTATATCTTTGAGCGATTTGTCCATCAGCTATGGAGTATGCCTTTCTGTTTTAGTTCCTTAATATAGCACAGGTTCTTGTCATTTATGCTTTCCGGAAAGAAAATGTATTTTTTATCAAATACCTGGTGCCCGATATAAAAACTGACCCAATATTCATTGGTCAGGTGAAATACGCCCGGGTCAAGGGGTTCTATGTGTGCTATAGCTGAAGCATCCACCGTGCCAATGGAATGCCGGAGCAGGGACGTCTCCTGTTTTTTGTCTTCTTTTTCACCATAACCCCGGGATGTCACCATCACCTGTGTGAGTGGATCGGCCTTCCGGTTGATAAGCAAGGCTTGCCATTGGCCATCTATCAGGGCAATGGCGACGTGTACGTTTTCCACCAGGGGGAATAGAATGTCTTTTTTCACTTTGTGCGTATCGTTTATCCAAAATACGTGTATTCGCTCAGATTTTTTCAGCTTTGATGAGACTGTACAGGGCAAAACTGGCCAGCCAGTGTGTGCCGGCATATTCACCGGAATCGATTTGGTCGTAGCTGGTGGCAAAGTGTGTGTTTGCCAGTTGGATCATATCGGTATTTTCGAGTATGGCCCCGATTTCGTACAGGCACCAGGCCCTGCTGAAATTAAGGCCGTCAAGATGGGCCAGTTTGCCGTCTGACCGGTCAGTGACGAGTGCCGGCAGCAGGTAGTCCGAAGGGTTTTCCATGAATCCAGGCATGAAGCGCGCTAGCCATTTTTCAAATTCATCGCCAGGGAGTACTTTGGCCATTAACGACGCTTCCTGCAGACATGGGGAGAGGAAATCAAACCCGCCGGGCTCCCAGGTAAGGGGGCAGCCCAGGTCGTTGGCATAATATTCCCGGGCCTTTGCCAGGATCGCCTGTTCCAATTCCGTTCGACCGGCCTCACGCGCATAATCCAGTGCAAATGAAAGTGCAAACGCTGTATTGGGGTGCTCGCCTACCCGGATCGGGTGATTGAGTTTTTGCAGGAAGCCGATGAGTTTTTGTTCGAGCAAAAGGGTGAGAGGCAACAGGTTGTCACTCATTTGCTTTGCAGCAGGGTGATCCCATTGGTTCAGGGCAGCTTGGAGTTTAAAAACCCATGCCCAGCCATAGGTACGCTCAAAATTCTTGTTATGTACATCATCAAAGTATTGTGTTTCAGTTGCCAGGTTGTCACTGCTCAGGTTTTTTTGGACGAGTGTCATGATTTCGTCAAAATGCGCAAAATCCGGGAACCGTTGAAGTAAGGTGACCAGCGTCCAATGTCCATGTACAGACGAATGCCAGTCGAAACAGCCGTAGAATGCCGGATGGAGCCTGGCCGGCGTGGCCAGGTAAGTTGAATCGCCTAATACATGTCCGGGATTGTAGGGGTATTCCTGCCCGATGCATTCAAAGGCAAAATGATAGAGGTATTCGGCTTTTTTTATATCCAGCGGGGGAGTGTCGGCGGAAAAGCTGGGTTTTTTTAGTGGCCCATTGCATGCATTCAGGAGAAGCAGGCACGAGAACCAAAAGGCACTATTACGCATGATTGAGTACATTATTGTGAATAAATGAGCAAGTTACAGGTGAAGGGGCACAATTTGCCCACTATTTTTTTGAGGGTTGCAAAATTATATTTTTAGCAGGAATGTATAATTTAGATGATTGTTCACCCTAATTACCAAAAATGATATGGAAGAATTTCTTGATTTTTTTGCCAATATGTCGGCTTTGCAAAAGCTGGCCTGGATCGGTATTTGTTTACTGCTGGCCTGGATATTGGAAGCGGGGATACCTTTGTTTCGTCACGAATATAAAAAAATAAAACATGATGGAATAAATCTCGTGTTTACCTTATTTACCCTGATATTAAATGTGCTGGTTGGCCTGGCGACCGTAGGTCTGTTTTATTGGGTGCAGGAAAGCCGGGTCGGGGTGCTTCATTGGGTGGACTGGCCAATATGGGCCGAGCTTCTGGTCGCCGTACTGGTATTGGATTTTGCAGCGCAATATGTCGTGCACTGGCTTTTGCACCGGGTAAAATGGATGTGGAAATTTCATATGGTGCATCATAGTGACACCCATGTGGATGCCACTACGGGTACCCGACACCATCCGGGCGATTACCTTCTTCGAGAGGTTTTTGCCATATCAACGGTCGTGTTGTTTGGCATTCCGGTTTCCTATTATCTTTTTTACCGGATTTGTACGATATTCTTTACCTATCTCACCCATGCCAACATCGCTGTACCGGTAGCCGTAGACAAATGGCTAAGCCTCGTGTTTATTTCCCCTAACATGCATAAGTTTCATCATCATTTTGAGCGACCCTGGACTGACTCAAATTTTGGCAATATTTTTTCCA
>JAOUOM010000351.1 GCA_029880385.1 Cyclobacteriaceae bacterium
ATACATGAAGGTATCAGTGCCAATATGCTTTGGCGTGAGCAATGGGTAGGCTTTGAAGGAGCACCCAGTACGCAGACATTCTCGGTTCATAGTCCCATAAATTTTCGACCTATCTCATTGGGTATTATGTTTATACATGACAAGATTGGGCTGACAAACCAGAATGGCATTAATTTAGATTATGCATACAGGATACGTTTGGGCCAAAGCCGACTTTCTTTTGGGCTACAGGCAAGTTTTAATAACTTCAGGACAAACTATAATCTGGATGGTGTTTTAGACCCTACTTTATTAACAGCCAATGTGAATGTGAGCAGGCCAAATTTTGGAACTGGCCTTATGTGGCACAGTGATAAATTTTACCTGGGCCTTTCCGTTCCTCAGATTGTGAATCAGAAAATGGATCCGAATAACATCGCTTCAGATGCTGAGTTAATACGTCATTATTTTCTTTTAGGGGGGTATGTTTTTCCGGTTTCCTCAAATGTGCTGTTAAAGCCAAACTTTCTTTTCAAAGCAGTTCCAGGAGCACCAGCACAGATAGATGTAAATTTAAATGTACTGCTACAGGATATAGTGTGGGTAGGGGTATCGTACCGACAATTGGAAAGTTTGAGTGGATTGCTGCAAATCCAGATAACCCCACAGTTTCAGGTTGGATACTCTGTAGACATACTTACCGATGATTACCTTCGAAATGTAAATAGTGGTACGTCCCATGAAATTATGATCAACTATATCATTGAGATGCCTCAGACTAAAATTTTAACACCCAGATATTTTTGAAGTCTATGAATATACCAAAATCCATCATTCTTTTATATGCCGTATTAACCTTTAGTACATGCATTGCCGGCCCATCAAAAAAGTATGAGCGATATCGAAAACGTGCAGACAGATATTTCTCAAATTTTGTCTATCCTAAAGCTGTGCGACTTTATGAAAAAGCATCGGAGGAATCAGACGAACCTGATGTGTATTCATATTTGAAAATAGCGGATTCCTATCGATTGATGAATAACTCCTTAAGTTCGGAACATTGGTACCAACGAGTGGAGGGCTCAAGCATAATGGAGGAGCAGGACTATATGAATTACGCACAGGTTTTACTAAAAAATGGCCAAAATGAAAAAGCTTTACAGATATATACAAGCATAAAGAATTCAAAGAGCGTATCCATTGGAAGACTGGAAAGTATGAATGATATGGAACGTTATTATACGGATTCGTTAGCTTTCTTTATCGAAAATATGGATATAAATTCTACAGAATCAGATTTCAGTCCTACCTATTACCAAAATGGTTTTGTATTTGTATCGAATAGAAAAAACAAAAAAATAAGTCAGTCCACCTATTATTGGGACGATTCATACTTTCTGGATTTGTATTATACGGAGGTGTCAGATGATGGAAATATACAGCCAGTAGCAATGCCGAAGGGTATTAATACTATTTTTCATGAAGGGCCGGCTGATTTTTATGATCAGTACAATAAAATCATTTTTACACGCAATAACTTTAATCTGGGAGAAGAGCGAACCAGTGAGGAAGGAGTAAATAAGCTGAAATTGTACTATTCAGAGCGAATTACTGAAAACTCAAAATGGTCAAAACCAATTGAACTGCCTTTTGCAAGTGATGAATATTCTGTGGGTCACCCCAGCCTGACCGAAGATGGTGAAACGATTTATTTCGCATCTGATATGTTTGGTACGCATGGAAAAGCTGATATATACAGGGCACGGTATGTGGACGGAAAGTGGGAAAATCCTGAAAATTTAGGAGATGTGATCAACACCACAGAAGACGAATTTTTCCCCTACATATCAAAAACCAATGTACTATATTTTTCATCACTTGGTCATCATGGAATAGGAGGACTGGATATTTATTCGGTGGACCTTAATGTGCTTCCCTATGAAGTGAAAAATATGGGATACCCCATTAATACCAAGGATGATGATTTTGGAATTATTATGGAAGGAAATGTGGGATATTTTTCCAGTAACCGTCTGGGCAGTAAGGGAGCTGATGATATTTATAAGGTAATCATGTATGCGTATGATATGGGTGTCAGGCTGGTAAATGAAGAAACCCGTGAGACAGTAAAAGGCAATATTGTGGTACGAAGTAAGGAAACCGGTGAGTCTGTTTTAAATATTACAAATAATGTCTTTGGTTCATTTTATACGTTACGGGGAAAAGAATATGTCATTTCCGGTAGTAGTGAAGGTTTTCAGGAGCAGGTTGTTGATTTCTCAACTCTTTTGATACCTCTTGATTCTGTTTACTTTGTTTTGGACCTTCCTTTGAAGAAACTCGAATTATCGCATGATAAAGGCGACATTATTGTCGTTAATAATTATGGAAAAACAGAGCAGATAGTAGGTGCGATGGGTAGTATCCGATTGTTTAATGGCACAATTGAAGAACAAAAAATAGAATTTGAAAAAAAACGGTATGTAATAGAAAATATTTACCAAATTCATTCAGTATACTATGATTTTGACAGGTACAATATCAGGGAGGATGCGGCAGTCACCTTGAATTTACTTATTGAAGTTTTGACAAAATATACGGATCTGACGGTATCTCTCGGGTCACATACGGACAACCGGGGGGCAAATGCATACAATGATCAGTTGGCTCATAAACGTGCCGAGTCAGCACGTCAATACCTTATAGATGCAGGGATAGAAAAGGAGCGTATATCAATCAAACATTATGGCGAAACACAGTTGGTCAATACTTGTCAGGATACTTGTTTGGAAAGCGAACACCAGCTCAATCGAAGGACTGAAATCACCCTTTCTCACTAACCTTTTGAAGCCCGGCCATTGCCGGGTTTTTTTTTGATAAGATGGCTGCCTATGTAATTGACTCAAAGGGAAAAAAATTGGACAATCCCTTCTATTTTTGCACAAAAAATAGTTGTGAGTGAGATTAAGCCATCCATATACTTTCACGTAGGTCTTGAGCGTACAGCCACCACATTTCTTCAGCGCAATGTCTTTCCGCATTTTAATGGTGTACATTATATCCCCAAAAAACAATACCGCGTGGCCGATGAAATCATGCAACAAAATGGAGACGGCCCATTTTTTATCTCTCATGAATTTGACAGAGGATTTGAGGATGAAATCATTCGTTTTGCAGGGCGTTATCCGCATACAAAGACCATTATTGTGCTGAGGCCCCATACCGGATGGTTGGTCTCTCAGTACAAACGGTACCTCAAAAATGGCTATAATGGTTCGTTTGAAACGTTTTTTGATTTGGACAATGACCAGGGTATTATCCGGCATGCCAGCCTGAGCTATTCCGGCAAAATTGATCTGTTAACCCGCTCTTTTCATACGCCGCCACTGGTTCTTTTGTATCCGGACATTCAAAAGGACCCGAAAATGATCATACAAAAAATAGCCAGCTACCTGGGTGCCAGCCATGATCCGGATCAAATGGATTTGTCGCCGCGCCACACTTCGTATTCCGAAAAACAATTGAAAGTGTTGCGTACATTCTTTTCCTATTTCCCCGCAGGGGCAAAAAAGAAATGGATGCGGTATGCGGTGCTTTATGCGGCTTATCTTATACCAGAATTTTTACTGAACCGGCAACCCCTGATTTCTGAAGATTACCTGGCACGGATTCAGGAGGCCTATAAAAAAGATTGGGAAAATTGCCTCCACAAATAAAACCCTGCCAAATCCGGTTTATAAAACTACCCATGGCCGGAAATTGGTTTCGATGATTTGCAAAACAAGTGTAAAGACCTATTTTACATATATAGGAAAAGCATCATCAGCTGTCCA
>JAOUOM010000352.1 GCA_029880385.1 Cyclobacteriaceae bacterium
GCCAGTGTCATAAACGAATTGGACAAAACCAGCAACCCAATGGTTAGGACATGTTTCATGGATCTAAAATTTCACAAAAATAGCCAGTACCGTCACGCCGCTCAAAACTCCCGACGGCTTTGTTGCCTTTGGCTATTTATTTTTTTGCTAATTTTAGCTATGGCCTGGACAATTTTTTCAATTACATTGGTGTGTTACCTGCTCGCAAATGTTGTCGTTTATTTCTGGCAGGAACGTTTTCTGTTCAAGCCCGAAAAGCTTCCGGCGGATTTTGAATACAAATACCCGGATTTGGATTTCACCGAATACACGCTTGAGGCAACACCGGATGTCACGATCAATGGCATTCATTTCAAGCTGGATCAGCCCAAAGGAGTGGTATTTTACCTCAAGGGAAATTCCCGCTCCATCAAGGGTTGGGGCAAGTTTGCCATTGATTTCCTTCGGCTTGGCTTTGATGTGGTAATGGTGGATTATCGTGGGTTTGGCAAAAGTACCGGCCGTCGTACCGAAGAAGGGATCAAGGAAGACCTGCAGCGGGTCTACGATGAAATAAAAAAGCAGGTGGACGAGAAATACATCATCCTGTATGGACGATCCCTGGGGTCGGGATTTGCAGCCAAGCTCGCTTCGACCAACCAGCCCCGGATGCTCGTGTTGGAGTCGCCCTATTACAGCCTGCGCAAAGTAGCCAAGCGATACGTGCCTTTTATGCCCCTGTCATTGTTGTTTCGGTTTCCCCTGCGCACCTTCGCCTGGCTCAAATATGTCAGGTGCCCGATTAAGATCCTGCACGGGACAAACGACCAGTTGATCCCGTTCAAAACAAGCGTGGCACTCAGTAAGGTCAACCCCGGGCTCACCCGGCTCTATCCCGTGATTGGTGGCGGGCATAATAACCTGCACACCTTTGAAGAGTACCATCGCATGCTCGAAGAAATTATCAACTCCAAGCTCCCAAAACCGGTTGAGGCTTCCGAAACAAGCCTTAACTTTCGACGGGGAAAGAAAAAGAAGCCCATTGAACACCCTTAAAATCATTTTACTCGTATTGGCAGGCCTGTACCTGTTACTTGGCGTTTTGTTTGTGTTTTTTCAGGAACGGATCATTTTTCAGTCCGAAAAACTGGCACCCGGACATGTATTCGATTTTCCGTTGCCCTATGAAGAGCGAAATGTGGAAATGCCGGATGGTGCCCTGCTCAATGTTGTCCGGTTCAGGGCTGATTCGGCCAAGGGAGTGATCCTCTATTTTCACGGTAATGCAGGCAGCCTGGCCCGTTGGGGGACCATTGCCGCAGAACTGGTACGGTTTGGATATGACGTGGAAGTATTCGACTACCGGGGGTATGGAAAAAGTACGGGCAAACGTACCATGGACAAGCTTTTGGCTGATGGGCAATACCTGTACCAGGAACTGGCGAAAGAATATACCGAGGAAAGGATAGTGGTCTTCGGACGGTCGCTGGGCAGTGGAATGGCTACCTGGGTCGTCTCGCAAAGCAATCCCCGTATGCTGATACTGGAGACCCCGTTTTATAGCCTGGCTCATGTGGCAGCCTACCATTATCCTGTTTTTCCGATCAGGCTTTCCCTGCGCTACCCGTTCCCAAATTACCAGTACATGCAAGGGGCAAAAAGTCCGGTCTTTGTTTTTCACGGTACCCATGATACCGTGGTGCCCTATGGACTGGGACAAAAACTAGTGGATCAAATACCCGCGGGGGTACCCCACGAACTGGTAACCATAGCCGGGGGAGGGCACAATGATTTGTCAGCATACGGGTTGTATTGGGAAAAAATGGAAGGATTTCTAAAATGAAAGTTCTGCTGAAAAAGACCGGATTGGTCCGTAACTTTACGATCAACCCATGAAATGTAACTGGCAGATGCCACTTGTTTTACCTAACCCAGTTCAAATGAAATTTTTCAACATAGCACTTTGTATCCTTATGGCACATATCCATGTAAGCGCCCAGGTTATTTACGATGAAGATAAAGTACCCGCCTACCAGCTGCCGGGAATACTGGAATCCCAATCCGTGTCGCAGTGGGAAAGCGATCGACGACCCGAGCTGTTGCGCTTGTTTGAAACTACTATGTATGGACGGTTTCCGTCTCAAAACATAACCGTTTCCTTTGAGGTAACGGATACGGATCCCAGGGCCCTCGCAGGCAAGGCCATTCGAAAAAATGTGGTCATGTCCTTTTCCAAAGGAGGGAAAACCGTAACGGCTGACCTGCTGCTCTACCTGCCTGCCGGTAGCAGTGGACCGGTGCCTGTTTTTCTGGGCATGAACTTTTATGGAAACCATACGATCCAGCCCGATCCGGGCATTCCCATTACACAAAGTTTTGTCCTCAATAGCGATGAATTCAACATCCGGAATAATACGGCCACCGAAGCATCCAGGGGTGTGCGTGTGGGCCGCTGGCCGGTGGAACAGCTCATCGACAGGGGATATGGCCTGGCCACGATATTTTATGGCGACCTTGACCCGGATTTTGATGATGGTTTCCAGAATGGTGTCCATGCCCTGCTGGACAAAGGTGACGGGTTTGAGCCGGGTGAACTGAGTGCCATTTCGGCCTGGTCGTACGGCTTGTCAACGGCCATGGACTATCTGGTGACGGACACACAGGTCGATGCAGCCCATGTGGCAGTGATCGGTCATTCCAGGTTGGGCAAGGCAGCACTTTGGGCAGGGGCCCTGGATCAGCGTTTTTCGATGGTGATTTCAAATAACAGTGGTTGTGGGGGTGCCGCACTCTCCCGTCGCAGGTTTGGAGAGACCGTGGAGCGTATCAATACGCAGTTTCCCCATTGGTTTTGCGATGCATTTACATCCTTCAACAACAGGGAAAATGAACTGCCCATAGACCAGCACATGCTGCTGGCACTGCTGGCACCCCGGCCTGTCTATGTGGCAAGTGCCGAAGAGGACCAGTGGGCAGACCCGAGGGGAGAGTATTTGTCATTGTATCATGCATCAGAGGTGTACAAATGCTATGGGGAATCCGGAATAGGATCGGACGAAATGCCAGGCGTAAACGCCCCCCTCCGGGCAGGCAGCATGGGGTATCACATACGGACAGGGGCTCATGATTTGACCGGCTATGACTGGGCGCAATACCTGGAATTTGCCGACTATCACTGGAAGCGAAAGTAAGGCTGTTTGCTGGGTAGCGGGTTTATCAGCCGGATGGCCATTTAGCTAGCTGATGCCTCCATTTCTTTTAGGTACGTGAGCCCATCCATACCGCGAAGCAGGTCTTTCCAGCCGGTTAGTCGATATGACGGTAGCAAAGCCTGATGGTATCGAGTGCGGACTGAGGCATACATTTTGTCGGTTGCTCCCCGTTTTCGAGGCATTGATAGAAGTAGTCAATTTCTTTATAAAAGCCATCCGGGCCAACGCCCGTAGCCACTTCGCTGGTTGCGCCATTTTCCGAGAGGTGGATGATATCGGGCTTTAGGGTGGTGTAGTGTACACTGGCCATTTCAAATGTTGCCATAAAACCAGCCTGAAAGGGAAAACCGGTATGGAACGTGTTGCCACCTTCTATCTTTACGGTGGTCTCCGGATATGTCCAGAAAGCACTCACATAATCGTGCCGGCTCAGACTGCCGGGCAGGATCGTGCTTTCGATTTTGTCGGGCATACCGAGCAGGTAATGGGCGTAATCAATGTCGTGAATCAACAGGTCAAACAAAGCTCCTCCCGAGGAGCCAAATTGTTCCTGTTTCTCTTTCCATTGGCCCCAGGCGGGGAGTCCTGAAAAGCGGGAGAGGGACAGGAATTTCA
>JAOUOM010000353.1 GCA_029880385.1 Cyclobacteriaceae bacterium
TGTCACGCATTCGATAAACAGGACCCTGACCAGTGTCAACCATGAGTTTTATTTCAGCAGCCTTAGTGCCCGGATTGTAATTTACAAGGGACAGCTCAAAACAGACCAGTTGGAGCGCTACTATCACGACCTGCGTGATCCGGAATTGAAGTCCGCCCTGGCGATTGTTCATTCACGATTTTCGACCAATACATTCCCCAACTGGAAACTGGCCCAGCCTTTTCGGTTCATCGCCCATAATGGGGAAATAAATACGATCCGGGGCAACGTAACGAAAATGCAATCCAAGGAGGCTTTGATGGAGTCCATCCATTTTACCAAGGAAGAGCTCAACTGGCTGCTTCCTATCACGGATCCCCGCAATTCGGATTCCTCCAATTTCGATGCATTGGTCGAGTTGCTCACCCTGTCTGGCCGTTCTTTGCCCCATGTTTTGATGATGATGGTGCCGGAAGCCTGGCAGGACAATCCCTCCATGGATCCCATGCGCAAGGCATTTTACAAATACCATGCAGCCCTGATGGAGCCCTGGGATGGACCGGCTGCTTTGTTTTTTACCAATGGCACCCAGATAGGAGCCACACTCGACAGAAACGGGTTGCGTCCGGCACGCTACTGCATCACGTCAGACAACCGGCTGATTATGGCCTCCGAGGCCGGGGCTATCACGGTGCCAGAAGACATGATCGTAAAAAAAGGACGGCTACAGCCAGGCAAAATGCTTATGGCTGACCTTTCCACGCAGCAAATACTGAATGATGACGAAATCAAAAAGGAAGTGTGCGAAGGCAAGCCGTATTTTGACTGGATACAGAAATACAGGCTCAAGCTTCAGGACATGCCTATCCCGCCGCTTGAGGAAAAAATAATTGAACCACAGCGACTGATTACACGCCAGATTTCCAATGGGATCACCGAGGAAGATGTGAAAATGATGATCCTGCCGATGGCCGACAAAGCCACTGAACCACTGGGTTCAATGGGTGCCGACATCCCACTGGCGGTACTTTCCAAACAAAGCCAGCATGTGTCCAGCTATTTCAAGCAATATTTTGCGCAGGTAAGCAATCCTCCCATTGACCCGATCAGGGAGCGACTGGTGATGTCGTTGTTTACACGCATCGGTCAGTCACTTAATATTCTCGAAGAAACGCCCGAGCATACACGTCAGGTGCATATTTCACAACCAGTCCTGTCACGCGAAGACTTTTACCGGATCAAAGCACTGGAAAAGGAAGGATTTGCACATAAAACCCTGGATGCCACGTTTGATGTAAACAAAAAGGAAAGCCTGCTGGACGCCATCAATCGCATTTGCCGGGAGGCAAGTGAGGCCATCGAAGAAGGGTTTTCCATCCTTATCATTTCCAACCGAAAAGAAACCAAAGAGCGCGCCCCAATTCCGGCATTGCTCGCCATTGGTGCCGTACACCATCACCTGGTTAGCCTGAAACAACGTACCAAAGCAGGTTTGATCCTTGAGTGTAGTGATGCATGGGAGACACATCAGTTTGCCACAATGATCGGCTATGGTGCCAGTGCCGTATATCCATACCTCACGTTCGACACCATCCATCATGCCTACAACCAGGGCGAATTAGACAATAAACGCCCCCTTCAGGATTATTACCATGGGTTTATCTATGGTGTAGGAAAAGGACTTCTCAAAATTATGTCCAAAATGGGTATCAGTACCCTGCAATCCTATCAGTCAGCTCAGATATTTGAATGCGTGGGGCTGGGCCAGGAAGTGATCTCCAAATGTTTTATCGGGACGGTCTCGCGCCTTGATGGTCTTTCATTCAGTGATTTGGAAAACGAAGTGGTGGTTCGTCACCTGTCGTCGTACAATACGGAAAATAAGAAATTACTGGAAACAGGTGGTGTATATCAGTGGAAACGAAAAGGCGAAAAGCACCTGCTCAACCCACAGACAATTCATTTGTTGCAGAAATCGACCCGGCTTAATGACTATGAGCTGTTTAAGAAATATACCGAAAGCGTGCATGACGAACAAGGAGATATCATTACCATCCGCGACTTGTTTGAATTCAAAAACAGGCCTTCGGTTCCGCTTGAGGAAGTCGAGCCAGTCGAGAATATCTTAAAGCGCTTTGCCACGGGTGCCATGTCGTTTGGTTCCATTTCGCACGAGGCTCACAGCACACTGGCCATTGCCATGAACAGGATTGGTGCCAAGAGCAACAGCGGGGAAGGCGGAGAGGATGAAATGCGCTATGAAGTGAAGCCCAATGGGGATTCGGAGCGATCGGCTATCAAGCAGGCTGCCTCCGGCCGTTTTGGGGTTACCATTGATTACCTGACCAATGCGGATGAACTGCAGATAAAAGTAGCTCAGGGAGCCAAGCCTGGTGAAGGCGGACAGCTTCCCGGCCACAAGGTGGATAAGTGGATTGCCAAAGTACGGCACAGTACGCCGGGCGTCGGGCTGATTTCACCACCTCCACATCACGACATCTATTCCATCGAAGACCTGAAACAATTGATTTCAGATCTTAAAAACTCGAATCCGGAAGCGCGTATCAACGTAAAACTGGTTTCTGAAGCAGGTGTGGGAACCATTGCCGCTGGCGTGGCAAAAGCAAAAGCAGATGTCGTGCTGGTGTCCGGGGCTGACGGGGGCACAGGAGCCAGCCCATGGAGTAGTATCCGGCATGCCGGGCTGCCATGGGAAATGGGATTGGCCGAAGCACACCAGACATTGGTGAAAAATAACCTTAGAAGCCGCATCGTCCTTCAGACAGATGGCAAGCTCATGACCGGTCGTGACCTGGCCGTAGCCACCTTGTTGGGTGCCGAGGAATGGGGTATCAGTACCGCCGCGTTGATTGTCGAAGGGTGTATCATGATGCGTAAATGCCACCTCAACACTTGTCCCGTAGGGATTGCGACACAAAAACCGGAACTGCGCAAATTATTCACGGGCGATCCCCAGCATGTAGTCAACTTCTTTACCATGCTTGCCCGGCAGTACCGCGAAATTATGGCGTCCCTTGGCTATCGTACCGTCAATGAAATGGTGGGGCAGTCGCATGTGCTCAAACTTCGGGGCGGAATCGATCACTGGAAAATTAAGCAGCTCGACCTTACACCCGTTTTACATTTCGAAGAAGCACCTGCCCATGTAGGCCTCTATAAGCAAATCGAACAGGATCATAGTTTGGAAAAAGTGATCGATAGAAAAATGATCGCCGATTTGAAAAAATCCAGACAACCGGTAAAACTGGCCTATCCGATCAAAAACACCGATCGGTCGACCGGAACCATGCTTTCCCACTACCTTACCAAGAATAAAACCGTATTGGGCCAGCCCATACATGTGAAATTTACCGGATCAGCGGGTCAGAGTTTTGCTGCATTTCTTGCCCCAAACCTGCAATTTGAACTGTGGGGAGAGGCCAACGACTATGTAGCCAAAGGATTGTCGGGTGGAACCATTGCCATTCGTCCATCAGCCAAATCGACCCTGACACCGCACGATAACATCATCATTGGCAATGTGTCGCTTTATGGGGCTACGTCCGGTGAGGTATACATAAACGGACAGGCGGGCGAACGATTTTGTGTCCGAAATTCAGGGGCGGAAGCCGTCGTGGAAGGGATCGGTGACCATGGCTGCGAGTACATGACCGGCGGACTGGCCATTATTCTCGGGCGTGTCGGCAACAATTTTGGCGCAGGTATGAGCGGCGGTATTGCCTATATCCTCAATCATCACGATCAGGATCTTAGTTTGCACTGCAACCTGGAGATGATTGATCTTGACAAACCGGACGAAAA
>JAOUOM010000354.1 GCA_029880385.1 Cyclobacteriaceae bacterium
CTTGATGATCAAAATTGTGAACGGGTAGCGAACCTGCTACTCGAAGAAGCCACACTTCTCAATGCCTCCCTGGTCATTGCCACCCATGACGCACGGCTAAAAACAGTTTTCCCCAACCCGTACACCTTATGAGCCTGCTGCCTTTTGCCCTGAAAAACATACTGGCCCGTCCCCTCAGTTCCCTGCTCAGCACCCTGTTGATGGCATTTGGTGTAGGGATTATTTTATTGGTGATCCTCGGGTCGGAACAAATGAAAACTTCCATCGACCGTCAAAGCAGCGGTGTAGATTTGGTGGTAGCTGCCAAAGGAAGCCCGCTTCAGATCATCCTTTGTTCGGTTTTTCACATTGACTTCCCAACCGGCAATATTCCGCTAAAGGAAGCCTATACGTTGTCACGAAACCGTCTCGTTGCGTCTGCCATCCCCCTTGGGTTGGGCGACCGCTACAAGGGCTACCGGATCGTCGGGAGCAACGGGGATTTTCTGGCGCATTACGGAGCCAAAATAAGCATGGGATCAGATATGTTGGCAGACCGTGCAATAGTGGCGGGATCAGATGCTGCACGGAAATTAGGGCTAAAGCCCGGCGACATCATCACCAGTGAACATGGATTGTCAGAAAGCGGAGCCGCCCATGAAGAATTTCACTACGAAGTGGCAGGCATACTGCACCCAACCGGCTTGCCGATCGATCAATTGCTGGTAACAGCCCTGCCCAACATATGGGCCGTACACGATCATGCAGTTGTGCATGACATGGATGATGCCCCGTCGCTATCCGTATTTGGGATCAAAATGGATTCGATCGCATTTTCCACACGGCAGATCACGTCGCTGCTCATCAACTACCGCTCGCCCGTAGCATTGCTGCAACTGCCCCGATTCATCAACGACAACACGTCGATGCAGGCGGCTTCACCTGCCTTTGAAACTGCCCGCCTGTTGTCCCTGATCGATCCCTTTCTGATGATGGCCTATGGAATCGGAGGTTTTGTCCTGTTCATGTCGGCAATCAGCGTGCTGATCGCACTCATCAATGCCCTCAAAGACCGAAAATATGAATTGGCCATTTTACGATCATTGGGGGGCACCAAAATACAGTTGTTTATGCTTGTCTGGCTAGAAGGAATTCTGGTCGTGGGTGCCGGCTCTGCCTGCGGGATGGCACTTGCACATGTCGGCATCGGAGTGCTGGCGTGGCAGGCAGAGACAGCCGGACTTTCGTGGCTGACTTTTCATTTCTACGAAGTTTATGTTTTGATCGTTAGTTTTGCCCTCGGGGGAATTGCTTCGGCCGTACCTGCGCTGGCGGTTTACCGGACAAATATTTCCAAGACGCTGGCAGAATCATAAGAGAGGAGAGTTGAAGTAAACCGGCAAGTAGCACAATTTGAATAAAATGAACAGAAACATCATAGGTATTGCGTTTTTTTTCCTCGCATTGCTGTCTGCAAATGGACAGAATGATGCGTTTAAGACCTGGAAAATCCTGTCGAAAATTGATTATGAGAAATCGCAGGATGAATATGGCGAAATCTATGTCCCCAAATTTAGTCCGGAGATACAGTCGCTAAGGGGCAAGACGATCACGTTGCCGGGTTATATCATCCCCTTTGAGGGTATGTTCAAGCCCGAGCATATCATTATCTCGTCACTTCCGATCGCTTCCTGCTTTTTTTGTGGGTCAGGTGGTCCGGAGACCGTGGCAGAAGCCTATTTAAAAAGCCCCGTAAAGTATTCGGCCAAAATGGTCAACGTGACGGGTACACTGGAGCTCAATGACAAAGACACGAATCAATTGATGTATATTTTAAAAAACGCCACTTTATCATATGACTAAGTTACTCATACCATTTTTATCGGCAATCCTATTTATGGCCGCCTGTACTACCACAAACCAAAAAGACGAAATCATCAAAGCCGTCATTGCTGTGCACGACGAGGTAATGCCTAAAATGGGCGAGATGCGTTCCACGTCCAAATCCCTGCGCAGCCTTGCCGGTGAAAAACTCTCCGCAACGGACACACTGGGTGCCGCCAGTCTGACACAGGCAGCCGATGCCCTGGATGCTGCCAACCAAAGCATGATGGACTGGATGCATAATTTTGACCCAAACTATACGGGCACTCAGGAAGAAGTGATCGGGTATTTCACTGATGAAAAAACCAAGATCACGGGTGTACGGGATGAAATGAATCAGGCACTAGAAAAAGGAAAGTCGCTATTAGCTCAATAATTGCCGCAATTTTCCAGATAGCCCTGTACTTCCCGGGTGGTTACAAACCCGTTTTCATTGCCCCAGCTATTGGTCACAAAGGTCATGATTTCGGCGATTTCCAGGGCTGTCAATGTCTCCATGCCCGGCATCATCATGTTAAACTTCACGCCATTCACGGTGATTGATTCGGCATTTCCGAATTTTATGGTACAGGCTGCCCGGTTCAGGTCGGCCATCAGATAGTCCGATTTGGCTAACGGCGGGTACAGCTTGGCCAGGCCTTTTCCATCTGCCTGGTGGCAATTGCTACAGTGGAGCATATACAATTCCTTGCCACGGACCAAATACTGCTGATAGCGCATTTTGTCCCTTCGATCCAGTTTTTCGGGAAAATAAACTCCTTCTTTTTTTTCAGGCCCACTACATGCTACCCCAAGGAGGCAGGCAAAGGCCACCATCCAGCTAGTTTTTTTCATATGTTTTTAACAACCTGTCTATATCCTTCAGTAATACATCCACCTGTGCTTCAATGGTGCCATCATACACACCCCTGATCCGGCGCTCTTTGTCTACCAGTAAAAAGGCTCCACTATGGATATACCCGCCCTCGGCTTCCGAATCCTCATTGGCAACCGAATAATAGCTCGTTTCGGCCAGCATATAGATCGCCTCCTTGTCGCCTGTCACAAAATGCCAGGTCGAACTCTCCACGCCCAGCCTTTCGGCAAAGTCATGCAACACCCTGACATTGTCATACTCCGGGTCGATGGTATGGGACAAAATGGCGACCTGGGGGTTGTCCTTGTATTTTTCATATACCCGCAACATCTGTTGTTTCATAATGGGGCAAATGGTTGGGCAGGAAGTAAAAAAGAAGTCTGCCACATATATTTTATCGGCAAAAGTAGCTTCCGTAATGACCGTACTATCCTGATCTACAAACTGGAAGGGCGCAATTTGGTGAGGGATCGTATCATAGACAATCTGACCATTTTCCTCCCGTTCCACCACTTCCGGCACACCCATTACCGGCAACTCAAATGCGTTTTTCACTTCGTTGCAGCCCACCATCAGCACAAAGAGTATGAAGATGTATCGTGTGTTTTTCATTTTAGTATGTAATTAAAAATAACGCTCGGTTTTTTATTAAATCTATGGCCGGGATTTGATGGGGCAATCCCCTATTTTTTTTCCCTGAACTTCTTATACAGCCTGATGGCAATCATCAGCCCTATCGCCACGCCAAGAATACCCAAAGTACCCCAAATCCAGCTCAACTGGTCTTTTTTGACGATTAAAAATACGACGGCTATCAATATAACCGTCGATACTTCGTTCCAAATGCGCAATTGCGTGGAACTATAGCGTGCCACCCCGTTTTGCAACAGACCAAAAATATAGTGAAGGCTCACGTGATACAGATACAGGCAAACAACGAATCCGATCTTCAGGTACATAAAAGGCATCGAAAGCCAGGCTGGTTGCAACACCAGCAACATGACGCCCATCCCCAAGGTAATGATGGCCGATGGCCAGGTGATGATGTACCACAGACGCCGGCTCATGATGGCCAGC
>JAOUOM010000355.1 GCA_029880385.1 Cyclobacteriaceae bacterium
CAGGAAGAGGGTAAGCCCCAGCGACAGCTTTCGAAGGAATTTGTACGAAAATGGCTCATTGAAAATGGCTTTCAGGGCAAAGAAGGACAATCCGTACCGGAAATGACCGATGATTTTATCCGGAGTGTAACCGAACGCTACATCGAATTGTATGAGAAAATTACCGGGGAAGTCTTTGTACCTTCGCCCCAGGAAAACCTGATTAAACAAATTGAAAATAACATTAACAACGCTTTATGAAATATTCTGCTGACAAACAGGAAAAATACGTAATCATTGAATTGAACGAAGAAAAGCTGGACACGACCATTGCCCCCGAACTCAAATCTGAATTTGTAACCCTGCAGGCCGAAGGGTTTCAGCATGTCATCCTCAACCTGACAAACACAAAATACTCAGACTCCAGCGGACTAAGTGCCTTGCTCGTAGGCAACCGGTTGTTTAGTGAAAATGGTTCGTTCATTTTATGTGGCATCCAGGAGCATGTAAGCAAGCTGATCGGCATCAGCCAGCTGGACAAAGTTCTCGACATCCTCCCTACCCAGGAAGAAGCCATTGATGCCGTATTTATGAATGACCTGGAAAACAACCTGAAATCCGAAAGCGAAGAAGACCTCTGACCATTTGCCACTTCACGTAAAAATACTAGGTTCAAATTCTGCCTCCTTCGCTCACAACCGACATCATACGTCGCAACTGCTGCAAATACAGGATCAGTATTTCCTCATCGATTGCGGTGAAGGGACACAAATGCAATTCAAGCGTTATGGGATCAAATTTTCCAAAATTGACCACATATTTATCAGCCACCTGCATGGCGACCACTACTACGGACTGATCGGGCTCTTGTCTACCATGCACTTGTACGGGCGCGTCAAACCGCTCATTCTTGTAGGGCCTCCCGGACTTATCGAAATCATCAGCGTGCAATTGCGCTATTCCGAGACACACCTCAATTTCCCCATCGAATACATCGAATGGGTACCCAACGAGTATCAGCTGATCTTTGAAAACGAAAAACTCACCGTCCATACACTGCCCCTTGACCACCGGGTGCCCTGCTCCGGGTACCTGTTCAAAGAAAAACCAAAAAAAAGGAGATTAAACAAAGTCTTTTTGCCTGACAGGCTGCCGCCAAATGAAATCCAGTTGCTGAAAAATGGTGAGGATGTATACGACGATCAGGGCAAGCTGCGCTACGCCAATGCCGAGGTAACCCTGCCGCCCAATCGCCAGCTGAGTTATGCGTTTTGTTCCGATACCAAATACAAGCCCGGACTGCTCAATTGGATTAGCCAGACGGATCTTCTGTACCACGAAGCCACTTTTATGGAAGACATGCGTGAACGGGCCGAAAACACCTTTCACACGACTGCTTCACAGGCCGCTCAATTGGCACTGGATGCAGGGGTGGGCCGGTTGTTGATTGGTCATTTTTCCACCCGGTACAAAAACCTGGATCCCGTGCTCAGGGAAGCCACCAGTGTCTTCAAGCCCACCTCCCTGGCGGTAGAAGGGCAGGTTTTTACAATCAATGACCATGGCGAACATGGATAAAAAGCAAAAACTTTTTCTGGTTTTGGCGGGCATTTTCCTTACCAATGCCTTGCTGGCAGAAGTAATTGGTGTCAAGCTGTTTTCTGCAGAAAATACCATGGGTGTGGCCCCGGCAGGCATACGCCTGTTCAAAGGGCTCGTTCTGGACTTTAACCTGACCGCAGGTGCCATCATCTGGCCCGTGGTTTTCATTACCACCGACATTATCAATGAGTATTTTGGAAAAAAAGGAGTCAGGCAAATCAGCTACCTGGCAGCCGGTCTCATTGCCTACGCTTTTTTGGTGATCTATGTGATCACGTTGTTGCCGCCAGCCCCGTTCTGGCTACAAGTTAATGCCACGGATGCCCAGGGTAATCCGTTTGATATCAATTATGCGTTTTCACGTCTTTTCACACAAGGTCTGGGCATCATCGCCGGATCATTGACAGCCTTCCTGCTTGGTCAGTTGATAGACGTAATGGTTTTTCAAAAGCTAAGACGCATAACAGGCCCACGGATGATATGGTTACGTGCTACCGGTTCTACGCTGGTAAGCCAATTAATCGACAGTTTTGTGGTGCTGGGAATAGCCTTTTACCTGCTTGCTCCCGAGGGCAGCCGCTGGTCTTTGGCACAGGTTGCATCCGTGGGCATCATCAACTATATCTACAAATTTTCTGTGGCTATCCTGCTTACACCAGCCATCTATGGGGCCCATTTTCTCATCGATCGCTACCTGGGTAAGGATCAGGCCAGCCAGCTGATCGAACAATCAGCTTCCGAAAGCAAGGGATTCCTTTAACAGGATGCGACCAACCAGTCGCCACTTTTTGCTTCCGAATGATAAGCCAATCCACCTATCTTTAAAACCAAATTTCGAAATCCCATGAAATACCGCCTGCTGTTTCCCGCACTGCTGTCTGCCTTTGTACTCATTGGCCAGACCACCCAATCCACCATTGATCAGATCTACCAGGAAGCCCTGTCCAGTAGCCCCGTCTACCCAAACCTGGAATATCTCTGCAAGAAAATAGGAAATCGCCTGAGCGGATCGCCTGCGGCCGCAGCAGCTGTAGCCTATACACGTCAGTTGATGATTGATTATGGATTTGATACGGTTTTCCTGCAACCGGTAATGGTTCCGCATTGGGAACGCGGAAATAAAGAAATCGTCCGTATTACACAATCAAATGCAGGGCAAATGGATCTGAAAGCCCTTGCCCTGGGCAACTCCATTGGCACCGGGCCCAACGGAATCCGCGCACAGGTAATCGAAGTGTCCGGTATGGATGAAGTGGAAAAACAAAAAGACAAACTCAAGGGAAAAATCGTCTTTTTCAACGGCCCCATGGAGCCTGCCAACTACCACACATTCCAGGCCTATGGCAATGCGGTCATTCAGCGTGCCTACGGAGCATCGGAAGCAGCCAAATACGGCGCATTGGCAGTCATCATTCGCTCCATGACCCAGGCATTGGACGATGAACCGCACACTGGATCCCTACGCTACAAGCCCAACATGCCACAAATACCCGCCGTAGCCATCAGCACCCGTGATGCCGACCGCCTCAGCCAGCAATTGAAACACACAAAGCCCGTCGAAATCTACATCGAAACACACTGCCGCATGCTTGAGCCTGTGCAATCATACAACGTGATCGGCCAACTAAACGGGAGCGAACATCCGGATTCCTACCTCTCAGTAGGCGGACACCTCGACTCCTGGGACGTAGGTGAAGGTGCCCATGATGACGGGGCAGGTTGCATGCAGGGCATCGAAGCCCTTCGCTTGTTACGCACGCTCGGACTGGCACCCAGGCACACCATCCGTGCGGTGATGTGGATCAACGAAGAAAACGGAGGTGCCGGCGGAACAGCCTATGCACAACAGGCCCTGCAAAATGGAGAAAAACACGTAGCTGCCATCGAATCAGACAGAGGCGGGTTTCTGCCCATTGGGTTCACCTCAACCGGTACCGACGAACAGAAAGCCAGACTTGCCGCCTGGCGTGAATATTTCCTGCCCTGGGGACTCCATAGTTTCGACCTGCCGGGAGGTGGCGCAGACATTGGCCCACTGGCCCAGCAGGGAACCTTCCTTATCGGTCTGCTCCCCGACGGTCAGCGCTATTTCCGTTATCACCATACCGCAGCCGACGTATTTGAGACAGTTGACCGCCGGGAACTGGAACTTGGCGCTGCCTCTATGGCCGCCCTCTTGTACCTGATCGATCAGGAGTCCTGGTAATGTG
>JAOUOM010000356.1 GCA_029880385.1 Cyclobacteriaceae bacterium
CAAATTCCGCGCACGAAAAATCTGCGCTTTGGGCGTCAAATCCAGCCGATGGGTCACCATGCATGGATTTGCCTTTAATGTAAACGTAGACCTTGACTACTTTTCCAATATTGTGCCCTGTGGCATTTCGGACAAGGCCGTTACCTCGCTTCAGCGGGAACTGGGCCGTGAAATGGATATGGCCGAAGTGGAGGAAAAATTGAAACACCACCTCGGCCAATTGTTTGGCATGGAATGGGAAAACCCATCGTCATAACTTTTCTAAGACCTTACTTTCTACTGTACCACCAGCTTTTGAGAAACTGTCTTCCCCTCCTGATGCAGGATAACGACGTAAACGCCCGGGGCAAGCATGGCGGGATTGATGGACAGTTGTTGGTTGGGCTTATCTAGTTGATAGGAACGAACGACACGTCCATCAAGTGTTAAAACCTGAATCCTAGCGGTAGGGTCTGCCCCTTTTATGTCCAATCTGAGCGTTTCCTCCCTGGAAATTGGATTAGGCCAAAGCTTTACCCCAACTGTTGCTTCCCCGTCAATTCCCAGTGGCTCCTCCTGGATATAGACATCGTCGATGACCCATCCCCAGCCGATAGCTCCCGGATCTGAAAACAGCCTGAACCGTACCATGACTGTATCGCCTGCGGCAAATGTTTTTTGCATATCGATCCGGTTTTTGCGGTAGTAGGTATAGTTGATGTCTCGGCTCCCCAGATAGGCATCCAGCCAGGAAGGATCTTTTCGGGCATCATACCCCACTTCAAAAGGCTTCCAGTTTACCCCGTCCGTTGTCCCCTCCACGATTACGTAATCCCAAAAATCGGCATCGCCAAAGAGGGTACCCACATCACCTGGCTCCACAATGGCAATGTCCATGTAGCTTAAGAATGCATCGGCCTGTGCGACAACCACGGGTGTTTTGAGCACCTGCACAAGTTCTGTGTTTTCCTTGTACGGGTGCGCTGAATGCAGCGCGAAATTTTTGAAGCCCAGTTCGGATTTTATAGAAAACCCTCGTCCCACAAACTCGCCGGTAGAATTATAAAAATTTGTTCCGTACGAAGTGGCCGCAGGTTTTGGGTCAAAAAGGAGTACTTCTTTTTCAATGCTCCTGACCCGTATGCCATTCAGGTACGATTCGAGCCTTACTTTTACAAACCCTTCAAATCCTCTGTTTTGGATGGTCTCGGTTACCTGCCCTGGCTGGTTGCCGACTATTGTGGCCATAAGGGCGGTCCCTACGAATATTTTGGTGGAATCGTACGCATGGCGGTACGTGACTTCCAGTTTAAAATCACCTGTAGGTGTCATGTAGGCTTGTTGTACCAGGGCCGGGAGTGTGAGACCCGGTAGCTGCACCGACCAGATGCCCCTGCCATAGGTAGCGATAGTCAGCTGGTCGTCGGTCAATTTAAAATCAGTGATGGTCACCGGTGGCATATTGCCTACAAGCAGTCCCCAGGTAGCCCCACCGTCCATGGACTCGACAATACCGATTTCGGTACCTGCCCATAAATGACTGGTATCATTTGGGAAGACAAACAGGCAGTTAACCGCTACATCCGGAAATCCCCGGTCGCCTGTGCCGTCAAATCCGGAAATATCGTTCCAGGTAAGGCCAAGATCACTTGTCTTCAGAATTTTAGGTTTGCCCGCAAATGAAAATAAAGCGAATGCAGTTTTGTGATCCACAGGATGGGTGCCTATACCGGTAACGTAGCCCATTTCCTGGCCTTCATAGTTAAACGTAGGACGAAACAACTTTCCCCCATTGTCGGAAACAAACAGACGTTCGACCGCCGACATATAGCCCCCCGCCCAGATTACATCGGGATTGGCTTCTGACACCACTACATCGTAGCTGTTGTGAAACCCCCATAAATCTGAGCCAATGGGCGTCTTTATCCAGGAGCTTCCAAAATTTTCGGAATAATACACGCCGCCAGCCCCAACGGTAAACAATCGGGTGGGGTATAGCTTGGAATTGGCAATGCGGGACACAAATGGCCAGTTATCAAGAGGTGAAGCCCCCTCATACAGGCCCGTGGATGCCAGGTACCAGTTAGTACCCCCGTCCAGGGTTTTGCCAAACCGGTTATACTGGGAGCTACCAATCATTTCGAGTGAATTTGAGTTGTTCCAAACCGCATCGAATCCATCTCCCCCAAACCCATAATCAAAGCGTGAAGTCGCACTGCTGACAGTTCCGGCTGGCGTATACCAGGAACCATTGTCCTGCATACCACCAAAAAAACGTTCCTCTCCGGGTGCTTTATCGGCACTGTAAAATTGTGTGGTATTAAGCCCTTCACTTACATAGGTAAAGTCCCCGTCCACCGCCCCGGGATCGGTCGTGGAAAGGCTTTGATATATACCCCCGTCTGTGGCTGCGAGCAAACTAAATGTTTTTGCCTGATTATCACCGGGGATAATGACCAGGTTATGCTGATCGGGATGGATACCCAACAAACGGGAACTTTGCTCAAATTGGTTGGGCCCGTTTATTTGCCCATATACATCAGAGATTACGGTCGTAATGTATTGTCGCTTGACACCTGCTATTTTCTGGATAGCCAGATTGGAAACAGGTAATGCGAGGGGGTCAAAGGTGGCCTGTGGAGCCAATACCGGCCAGAAGAAAAATAATTGATCCACTACGTGCCCGCCATTTATCGTAAAGGCCGAATTGGCTGTGGCACTATAGGTCGTATTGTGAATGTATAGATACTCCCTGGAATGTTCGGAAGTCGTTGTTGACTGGGTATTTTGTGGGATTAGGTTCCAGGCCCCGTCTTCCTGTTGATCACGAAAAGAAACCATCAACTGACGATTGGCACTCACGTCCCATACCTGAAAAGGTACTTCGACGTAATCGCGATATATATATTCCGGGACTGGCACCCCTGAACCTTGCCCTCCTACCGTAAAGCGATAGGCAAATTGAGTCCCCTGTCCAAAACGCACTTCTACATTGGGCAATTGATCCAGCGTGTAAGTCCCCCTGTCAAGGGCACCGTTATAATACTCTCCTCCAAAATTGACAAATGACATGAATTTTTCAATCCCGTTCTCGTACACCCCCAGGTAGGATGTGGGGGTAGTGCCGGTGCCCAGGGTGAATTTCCATACATCCACACCGCCCACATAAACGGCATCCACATCATACGGATGGGGCACGAGTGTATTGTTGTACCATCCCTGTCCGCCAAGAAAGTCATGATTTGTACCCGTACCTGCTGTCACCAGCGACCAGGTAGCTGCCCCGTCAAAACTGACATAGAGATCCGATCCGTTGCCACTGGATGTCCCTTCCACCGAAGCCCAAATGCGTGCTGGGTCAAGGGAGGAAATGGCAATTTCAATCCGGCCACTGACATTCATGCCATTGTTGGCCCATACCCATGTTTCCCCTGCATCCGTCGACTTGATTACCCCTCTTCCTTCGACAGCTGCAAATTGCAGGTTAAAGTCGGCCGGGGAAAAATCCAGGTCGTCATATTGTTCATTTGTGGATGAACGGACCTTACGCCACGTAATCCCTCCATCCGTGGTTTTATAAATAGCGGTAGAGAATGCACCCCAAACGCTGGACCTGGTAGTCGCCAGCACCATGTTTTCATCAGCCGGATTGACAATAATACGCGATACGTTTTCAAAATCCGGATAGACAGACGGATCGGCAATTTGTGTCCAGGTAAGGCCTTTGTCGGTCGACTTAAACATGCCGGCACCATCAATGTCGTTGGTAAAATGCTCGCCCGTACCCGCATAGATCACC
>JAOUOM010000357.1 GCA_029880385.1 Cyclobacteriaceae bacterium
GGTCAATGTGTCACTGGGCTATTCCAAAGGGTTTACCAATCCACAGGAAAATTACCTGCCGGCCGATATGGATGGCAAAACTTCCGCTATTGCGCGTGCCGTTGATACGGCTTTTTTTCGTAAAAACATGCTCATTGTAGTGTCAGCCGGTAACGAAGGGGATGATCATTCGTGGCGTGTGCTCTCCACTCCGGGTGATGCACGGGGTGCTTTGTCGGTAGGAGCCACTAAATTGATTATTTGGGACAAAATCGGATATAGCTCGGAAGGCACACCCACACTGGACTATATCAAGCCCGAGATTGCCTGTTTTTCGGCATCCGGCACTTCCTTTTCGGCACCGGTACTTACGGGCCTTGCTGCCGGCATTTTTCAATACGACTCCACACGTACGGCGGCAGAAGTCAAGCAATTGATCATGGCTTCGGGTCATTTGTACCCTTACGGAAATGACCGGTTGGGTTATGGTGTACCGCGTTGTGATGTCTTATGGCAATTACTTACGGGCCATACGGTCGAAGGGGCCGGGCCGCAGGTCGTCCATGCTGACAATGACCGTTTTGTAATACGACAGCAGTGGGAACGCAATTACATTGTGGCCTATCACAAAGGCCATGATTTTCATGTTTTAGCCCGTGAAGTCTTTCGTCCGACCGGTGAACGCCTCCGGGTACGGCGGTTCAATGGGGCCGGGCAAACCACGTTGCTGATTGGTGACAAAGTAATGGAAATAATATGGGAGCATTGAAAACGTATGTGTTGGACAGAAAGGCTGTGATTCAGACTACATTATTACGTTCTAAGTGACTTATGAATTATGCTGCCAGCTATGGGCCTTTCCATTGATTTGATAGGGTATTGATAAATCCGATTCCGTAATTATTTCATATTCGTTTTCTATTATGAATTCAGCAAATAAAATGAGATGGAAAATGGTTTTTAGCCGACGATATCTCAAACAATTTGTTTGATGTTTGGTTATCAATGTGTTTTTTATCAATTCAATTTTTAGTACCATTTGAATGTTACTATTCGAAATGTCAAATGGCCGAATTGAACACACACAATAGTTGAATATATTTTTTATAATTAAGGCCACATGCACTCACTTTTGACATATAAATCAATTTTTGATGCTTCACCTGATGCAATTTTTTTGGTAAATGATGATGGTGTGATTGTTGAGACAAATGACATGACCAGTAACTTGTTGGGTTATAAACGGGAGGAATTTATAGGTAAAAAAGTTGAGTTTTTGGTTCCGGATAAATTTCGCGATATCCATAAAGAGGATCGGTTGAAATTTGCCAGCGCACCTCTGGCCCGAAACATGGGCATGGGAAGGGAATTAATTGCCCGTCATAAGGATGGCCATGACATTCAAGTGGAAATCAGCCTGACACCTATAGAGACAGAAGGGGGAAAATCCATTGTTTGTGCAGTTGTGCGGGATATTCGTGATAAGCTTCGTGCGGCAGAATCCACACGTGGAATTGAAAAAAACCTGAAAGAAGCACAGCGAATTGCAAAAGTTGGTAGTTGGGAGGTAAATATTCTTACAGGAGAAGTTTCCTGGTCTGAGGAAATGTATCGGATTTACGATGTTCAGTTTGCCACATTTGTGCCAACGCGCGACTCTTTGGTTGAATTGATTTATCATGAGGACAGACATATTATGAAGGACTGGATAGCATCAGCAATGACAGGAATAAACACAGGTGCAATCGAGTTTAGGGTGGCGGATCATGATGGAAACCTACGGAATATTGTAGGTAGAGGGGAAGTGTTTTTTAATGAAACTGGAGTTCCAGTTCGTGCTTTGGGTACGATACAGGATATTACCGAAAGAAAACAGGCAGAGGCCATTATTGTCCAGAATGAAAAATTGCTTAACGAGGCCCAGCGTATTTCTCATGTGGGAAGCTGGGAACTGGACCTGGTAACAAGTCGATTGGATTGGTCAGATGAGATATACAGAATATTTGAAATCAGCCCCGAAAATTTTGGGGCATCGTATGATGCCTTTTTGAATTCAATTCATCCGGATGACCGTGAATTGGTAAACGAGGCATTTACGTCATCAGTGATGAATAAAATGCCGTGTGAAATTGTTCACAGGCTATTGTTCCCAGATGGAAGGATCAAATTTGTTAGGGAAAAATGCGAAACCTATTATGATGATTTGGGCAATCCCCTTCGGTCTTTGGGTACCGTACAGGATATCACCCATCTAAGACTGGTGGCAGATGAACTGGCCAAGGTTAGGGAACGACTTCAGCTAGCGACGGAATCTTCAGATATTGGTATCTGGGACTGGGATGTGGTCAATAATGTACTCATCTGGGATGAGGCTATGTACAGACTTTATGGAATAGAAGCCGATACATTTTCAGGAGCATATGAAGCCTGGGAGGAAGGCCTTCATCCGGAAGATCTTGAAAGTGGCCATTCCCAGATTCAATTGGCTCTTGAAGGTAAGAAAAAATTTGATACGGAGTTTCGTGTGGTATGGCCGGATCAGTCTGTACATTTTATAAAGGGAATCGGAACTGTCTTTCGTGACGAAGATGGAAGGGCAATTCGAATGTTGGGAACCAATTGGGACATAACTTCCCGGAAACTAACCGAGTTAGCCCTGATTGAGCAGGAAAGGAAATATAAGCAGGTTGTTGACAACATTAGCGATGGACTTTTTATTGATGATATAAGTGGAAAAGTAGTGTTTGCCAATGACAGGTTTTTGGAAATGTTTGAATTGAGCCATTCTGATTTGGAAGACATTACTTTGGAAGATTATGTGGCTCAGGAATTCAGGGATGAGCTTCGTGATCGTCATAATAGGCGGGTAAAAGGGGAAAAAGTAAAAAGTATTTTTGAATACATTGGGTTGACGAAAAGTGGTGAGAGACGTTGGTTTGAAGTTCGCGTATCACCAGTCTTGCAGGAGAATAAAATAATAGGAACACAATCAGCAATACGAGATATTACTGTACGCAAAGTGGCCGAGGAAACCCTCGCATTACAAAACGAAAAACTGATTCGTATAAACAAAGAACTGGAGCAGTTTGCATTTATAGCCTCACACGATATGCGTGAGCCACTTTTGATCCTCAACAGTTATGTGGACCTGCTTGTCGAGGAGTATGGCGATGCCATGGATGGAGACGGGCACAAATACCTTGAGTTTATTCATCAGTCGTCCAATCGCATGAAGGAACTGATCAATGCGCTTCTTGAATATTCCCGGATTGGAAAAAAACGGGAGATAAAACTACTGGACATGAAGGAAATCGTAACGGAGGCAATGACCGGACTAAAACCGATGATTGACGAAAAGAAGGCCTCCATTACGGTCGGGGATTTACCGAAAGTAACCGGATTGCCTAATGAATTGGTGCAATTGTTTAGCAACCTCATCAGTAATGCCATTAAATACACCCGGAAAAACGAACAGCCGGCCATTACGATCGAAGCTGTAGAGAACGAAAAGGATTGGACATTTGCCGTAAAGGATAAAGGAATAGGAATTGATAAAAAATATTTTGATACGGTGTTCGTGATTTTCAAGCGCCTGCACAACCGTGTCGAATACGATGGTACGGGGATCGGCCTTGCGCATTGTAAAAAAATTGTCGAATTGCACGGAGGCACTATCTGGGTGGAATCTGAGCAAAATGAGGGTAGTCAGTTTTTTTTCACCCTCTCTAAGACAAACCCGTTTGGTTGATCTTTTTTTTCACCCGGACATCTTTTGGTTTGA
>JAOUOM010000358.1 GCA_029880385.1 Cyclobacteriaceae bacterium
ATAAGAGGCCAATTTTTCGCTTCATTTATTCTCGTATAGTAGCCACAAATGTAGCCGGATGCCAACAAATACAAAATCAACGGGTTGATTGAATCACTACCCGTTGTGAATAGGTGGTTTTTTCACCGATCAGACTAAACAGGTAAACACCCGAAAGTGCAGGATTTTCGATCCTGAAGGTTTGATTGAGCAGGTTCTTCATTTTTTTCTGAAATACAATTTTCCCTGAAATATCGGTCAGCAGGACGTTAGCATTCTGCCGTGTTTTGAGGTGTATGGATACATTGAAATAATCCGTGGCCGGATTCGGGTAGATGGTTACCGGTGAATCAAAGTGGGGCAGGTTGGGATCGTTTGTATTGAAAAATTCAATGTTGTCCAGATAGAGGTTGTTGCCGTTGCCATTGGTAAAAATAAAGGCTACGCGGATATCGTCCCATTTCATGTACTCACTCAGGTCAATGAAAACCTTGTTCCATACTTCATCCGCAGCAGGGATAAATGCCGTTTCTGACTGCTGGCCTGACAGCTCCATGCTGCTTTTGTCAAATAAGAGGTACTGAAACTGATCGCCGCAGTTGGCAGATAATACCACCTGTAGTCGGTCGGAAGTACCGGCCCGGCTTCTGTATGCATAATCAAAGACCAGGCTGGCTTTGTCCATGTCGGAGGTTTTGAGACGCGGACTTACAAACCAGTGCTCCGTGCCGAGCACCAATGATTCAAAACCGGCAGCTTTCAGGGTATGATTGGTACCTGTACTGGTCAGTTCCCAGATCGGAGCAGCCTGTTCCTGGGCAATGATCCAGTTGTCAGGTTTTTCAAAATCAATTCGCAGGGGCAGGGCATCTTCGGTATTGTCTACAATGAGTTGTCTGGAGATCACATTATTGGCAGCAAATTCGTCTGCTGAGTTATTGGGATTGCTGACATTGATCGAGATCGTGACGGTACCGTTTTCCAGGTTGATGACGGGGAGGTTTATCACTTTCGACTGACCGGAAGCCAGTGCGAGTCCCGTATAACTGGTTGTTTTTTGGGTCGATTGAAACGAATAGGTGAGATCGAAGCTTTCGATTTGTGTGTAGCCATAATTGTGGATTTCCAATGAAGGGACAATGGACGAAAAGCAGGTGATAACAGGAAAATTTTCAACTTTTCGGATGCCCAGATCCAGTGCTTTGAGCGAATTGGATTTCAATTCTACCGAATCAAGGTACAGGATGTTTGATCCGCCATTGTGTCCGATGAATGCTATGCGGACATTCGGGTTGCCGACATAGGGTGTGAAGTTGATGGTTTCACGGAACCAGTCTGCAGGCTTTGTTGGTGCAAAAAGGCTGTCTTTGGACGGGGATGTCACCAGGGCACTTCCGTATTTTTGAAATATATAGTGCGAAGGGGGGAATGTAGCTCCACAGTCGGTTGAAACGGCCACAATCAACCCGTCTTTGTTCCATGCATTGCTGGATTCGGCATAGGCATATGAAAAAGACAATTCTGCCGAATTTAAAAATGAGAGGTCGAAAACTGGCGTAACGAGGTAATCAAACAGGCCAAACGTGGCGGGGTTTTGGGCAAAATTAAGTGTCATGGCTTTGTTTGTTGCCGTTTGGTAGGGAGCCGTTTGGATGCTCCAGGCCGAGGCAATTCCGGATTCTGTCCGGGTTGCAACGTCAGGAATTGAGTCAAAATTTAACTTATATGGCAGGACACTATTGTTAATGGCATAGACCCGTACGGATTTCACATTATTCGCAGCGTTTCCGTCAGTCAGCCCATTTACATCAGTGACCTGATACAAAAACTCGGTATCCACGGTTGACGGGATCGTTAAGGGGCTGAAATTCACGATGCTTGTGGCAAGAGGGGCAAGTGTAACGGTTTTTGTCAGGCTTTCAACAAGCACCCCGTCCTGATAAAGACTGAGTGTGAAGGAGGTGATGGAATTGGATCCGTAATTACGTACTTCAATGGCCGGTAAAATGGAGGTACTGCATTCACTGATGGCTGGGGAAATGATCGAACGTATGCCAAGGTCATGGGTAGTGACCAGGGGATCCAGCAGGGCGGGGGAGGATCGTAGGCTTTTACGTCTGGGACTAAAGTCAAGCACGGTTCGCATCCGGCTTTTCTGGCCTTGGGTGAATAGATTCATGCAGGCATCATCCGTGTAATTCAGATAATTGGAATACATGTCGGGTGATGTACAGGAAGTTTGCTCGGATGCCGGGCAGGTTTTGTCATAATTGGTGCTTTGCATGGGCGTATCATCACAATAATCGTCTGCTGTACAGTCAAATGCATCGCCCCACACATGCCGTAAGCCCAGAAAGTGTCCGATTTCATGCGTGGCAGTACGTCCAAAACTTTCAAATGACCCACCCGTTGCAGGGTTGATCCCTACGAATTGGTAGTCCAGTACTACCCCGTCCACCAGCCGGTTGTTATTAAATTCGGTGTTTTCAATACCCACCAGATCAGTATAGGGGAAGGAAGCCCATCCCAGGAATCCTCTCAGGTCTGCGACATAGATGTTCAGATAGTCTTCAGCCGGCCAATAACTTTCACTTTTGAGTAGCGCATCATCTGAATCGTTATATGCATAACTGGTTTTTGAACCACGCTTGCGTACAATGCCGGTAGTAGGTAATCCTTCCGGATCCCGGCGAGCCAAAATAAATTCAATTTCCGTATCAGCTGCAACTCCGGTGAAATTGGCAGGTGTCAGTAGCGTATCACTGTTTTTCCTCCGAAAATCTGCGTTTAGGATGGAAAGTTGCTCGATGATCCGCTCATCCGAAAGGTTTCCGCCTGTACCTAGTGCTTCCCCATTGTGAATGACATGTACGACCACCGGAAGTGTATACACCAGACCGGAGGCCTGCGTTCGGGAATTCGGAGCCAGGATCCATTGATCCTGTTTTTTTTTGGCAAGCCATGACTCAAAGTCCTGGGTTTGCGTCAATTGTTTGGAAAAATAATGTTCATCGACAGCACACCGGGTTTGTCCACTTACTGGCAAATTGATGAAAAACGATAAAACCAGAACCGGTAAAAAATATTTCATTCCATACAAAACGTTACCCCATAGCCAATAGTGCGTCAAGATCGTCCGGTGTGGAAACATTGATTGCTTTTACATATTTAATTTCCGGAACGGCCCTGATGATGGCTTCTTCTACCCCGGCTTTTAGTGTCATGGCCGACATGGGACAGGAACTACACGCACCGGTAAGTTCAAGCACCAGTGTTTCCCGGTCTATGCCCAGTACCTTTACATTGCCGCCATCGGCTTCCAGATAGGGGCGGATCCCGTCCAAGGCCGATTCGATTTTTGTTTTCAGTTCCTGATCCATGGGTCAATAATTATGCATTCACTTCCACTTTTTTGGTTTTGCCCAGTGTAGCATTTCGGATTGCTATCTGACGAGCCAGTGATTCTGCCAGATCCTGATAAGCTTTTGCCGTAATGTCGTCTTTGAGAACAGCCGGGTAACCTACATCGCCACTTTCACGGATGGACTGGACGATGGGAACCTGGCCTAACAGGGGAACCTCGTTCTTTTCGGCCAGTTCTTTGCCCCCGTCTTTGCCAAACAGAAAATATTTATTGTCAGGAAGCTCTTCCGGTGTGAAATAGGCCATGTTTTCGACTACCCCCAAAATGGGTACGTTGATCTGCTGCTGTTTAAACATTGACATTCCCTTTTGGGCATCTGCCAGGGCTACTTTTTGCGGAGTGGTCACAATGATTA
>JAOUOM010000009.1 GCA_029880385.1 Cyclobacteriaceae bacterium
CAGGACAAAAATCCCGGTTGCGAGTAGGGTAAATGGGCGGTGGATCATGTTGGTTGGTTGTCAATCCAGCACTTTGGGTACTTTGAAAAAATCTCCGGAACGATCAGGGGCATTTTTCAGTGCCTCTGTCCGTGTCAGGGTGTTTTGGGCCGTGTCTTCACGCATGGCATTCACTTCAAATGACATGTTGGTAATGGGCTTTACCTGTCCGGTGTCCAACTCGTCAAGTTTTTCGACCCAGGAAATGATTTGTTCCATGTCTTTGATCAGTCCTTTTTCTTCTGACGGATCAATTTCAATTCGCGCCAGGTGCGCCAGCTTTTGTAAAGTTTCCCGATTGATTTTCATTTCTGATTGGATATTAATTTATGCCTATACCGGTTGGTATAGCTCGAAAGCGGCCTTCCGGGGGAAGGAATACCAGGTTGTCCGATTGGCTGTGTTTTTTCATTTACAAACTTAGGAAAGAATCCTCAGAATGGCATTCCAGCAGATCCTTCTGAAGGGTATCAAAAACAACTGCCCGCAAGCGAGCGATTTCCTTTTCCGTTTTTTCCTGGGGAAATACCGGTTTATGTACGGTCATACGCAGGTGATGACGAAAAAAATAGAACCGTCCGTCATCCGGTAGTATCCGATGGTTATCGTGAAAGGAAACGGGCAAAATGGGGACATTTTTTTCTACCGAAAGCCGAAAGGCCCCATCCCTGAACGGAACCATGTAGGGTATCTGGGTTGAAATGATGCCTCCTTCCGGAAAAATCATCATATTGAAGCCTTTATCGAGCATGTCGCGGATTTGTCCCAGGCTCCGTGCCCGATCCCGAAAGCTGGATCGTTTTACCGTCACGTGGATTTTGCGGAACATGTAGCCGAAAAGAGGAACCCTGCTCACGGAATTTTTGCCCACATATTTAAATGGGACAGGCAAAAGGGGCATGGAAGGGATATCGAGGTATGAAAAATGGTTGGCACAAATGATGTAATGAAATTTGCCGGCTAGTTTCGATTTATACCGGATTTGTACACGGATACCGATCAGGGCAAAAAAACTCCTGGCCCACCAGTGATTTAGCCTGAGGGCCAACGGATGCCATTCGGTGCGCTGTGCCAAGACAAGCTGGGGCAGCATGAAAAATAAATTGGTTAACAGAAAAATGAAAAGTGCGTATATGGAATAAAGCCGCGGCAGTATTTTCATATAGTATGGATGATGTTTGTGATCAGAATTATGCATCTGTATGGTGAAAATTTCCACCATAACATTTGGCGAATGTAACCAGTATCGAAGAGACTTGTTGAATGCATGTTGACAATGTAAGGAAACTCAATTTATAAGAAAACCCTATTTTACAATCAAACGGATCACCATTTTGGAATTATTGACAGTATCTAACATCAGCAAATCGTATAATGCCCACCAGGCACTGGACGATATCAGCCTTTCCATTCCTCACCAATGTATTTTTGGACTACTGGGGCCAAACGGAGCAGGGAAGACAACACTCATCCGGATCATAAACCGGATCATTCGGCCCGATGCAGGACGTGTATTTTTAAATGGGGAGGAAATGACTGATGGAATGGTTAGAAAAATCGGCTACTTGCCTGAAGAAAGAGGTCTTTACAAAAAAATGAAAGTAGCCGAGCAACTGTTATATCTGGCGAGGTTAAAAGGGATGTCTGCCCGGGATGCCAGACGCAAGATCAGGTTTTGGCTTGAAAAACTAGAGCTATCGATCTGGTGGAACAAAAACATAGAGGATCTATCGAAAGGAATGGCTCAAAAGGTGCAGTTTATTGCTACGGTCATCCATGAGCCAGACCTGATCATACTGGACGAACCTTTTTCCGGATTTGACCCGGTGAATGCGGATCTGATAAAAAATGAAATACTTGAATTGAGAAAAAACGGATCCACCGTTATTTTTTCCACTCACCGAATGGAATCTGTTGAAGAACTTTGCGATGATATTGCCATGATCAACCGATCGAGAAAAGTGCTGGAAGGGTCAAAGAGTGAGATACGAAACCGTCATCGTACCGGCACCTATCAGGTAGATTTCAAAGGCCAACTACAGACGAGTGGAAAAGTTAAAATAAGTAGTATGGAGGCACTGGAGGGAGGGTTGACACGTGCCCTTGTCAAAGACCCGTCAGCGCAAAACCCAAATCAGTTATTGCAAAAACTGATTGAACAGGTGGAGGTACATGGGTTTGCCGAGAAAATCCCAAGCATCAATGAAATCTTTATTTCCAACGTCAAATAAGAGATCATGAGTCAAATACCCATCATCATACAACGCGAATATGTCAGCCGGGTAAAAAAGAAATCATTTTTGATTGCCAGTATTTTTGGCCCCCTGTTTATGGCAGCCGTGATTCTTTTTGTGGTGTTTATTACGTCAAAGGGTGTTGATCAAAAAAACATCCTGGTACTCGATCAAAGCGGGTATTTTACCGAGGACTTTGTTTCGACAGAAGAGATGCTTTTTGAAAAAGCGGAAGGGACGGAGGCATCGGCCAAGGATTTGATGCGTAACAAGGGTTATTACGGCCTCGTCTATATCCCACAATTTGATCTCGATCATCCGGGTGGATATACGTTTTATTCATCATCCAACCCCAGTCTGTCCATCATTTCCAAAATTGAACAGGTAATCGACCGGCGTGTTGAGGATCTGCGTTTGCAACAATCCGGACTGGATCCGGTCATAATCAGTTCTTTTAAGGTGAGCACATCGCTCAAGACCCTCAACCTGAGTGAGACGGGTGAAGAAACCAACAGTAGTTCTGTGGCAGCTACGATAATTGGTTACCTGGCGGCATTTATGATTTACCTTTTTATCTTTATTTATGGTGCCCAGTGTATGCGGGGCGTGATAGAGGAAAAAAATACGCGAATAGTCGAAATCATTCTTTCATCGGTCAAGCCCTTTCATTTGATGATTGGCAAGGTGATCGGGATTGCAGGGGTAGGCTTGACCCAGTTTCTGATCTGGATGATGGTCATGTTTGGTGTTACGACGGGGGTTTCTGCTTTTTTTGGCATGAACCAGCTGTCCCCTGCATCTACAGCCATGACGGATCCCACGCAACAGGGACTATCAAATGAAATGGTGGCATCCGCTTTGACATCACTGGGGGCAATCCATATGCCGATGGTTGTCTTTTCGTTTTTATTTTATTTCGTAGGGGGGTATGTATTGTACGGAGCATTATTTGCGGCAGTGGGATCTGCATCTGATACTGATCAGGATGCCCAGCAATTTATGCTTCCGGTCACAATTCCACTCATTGCTTCCATCATTTCCATTAGTGCCGTGCTGACTGATCCAAATGGGTCGATTGCCTTTTGGATGTCAATGATCCCTTTTACGTCGCCGGTGATTATGATGGTACGCGTGCCTTTTGGTGTAGCTTCATGGGAATTGGTCGCGTCTATGTTTTTTCTGATTGGCGGATTTCTTTTTACGTTGTGGGTTGCTGGCCGTATTTACCGGGTGGGAATATTGACCCACGGAACGAAAGTAAACTGGAAGACCCTGGCTCGGTGGTTTATGACTTCTGCATGATCACAGCCTAGCGTGTAGGGAGTAAACTGGGGCGGGCCGATGAAATCGGCCCGCCCCAGTTTACATGCGCTTTTCCCTTCACTTTTTTTGCTATTTCCCTATCTTGGGGGCTACTAAATCCGAATTTCATGGCAGTTACGCCTACCATCGACCTGTATTCCAACCAGTCGTTCCTTAAATGGCTGGTACTGGTTGTTTCGCTCATTATAGGAGGGGGATCCATTATCTATACCAACGAACTGGTCGACGATATCCGTGAACGTGAATACCGGCAGGTCACCCTCTACGCCAGAGCCCTTGAATACCTGGCAAATGAGACCAACGAAACGGGAAGTTTGCTATTTGTGCTCGACGAAATTGTGGAGACAAATACCACGATCCCCGTCATTCTGACAGATGCCAATGGGACACCGGAATTTTACCGCAATTTGAAGCGGGCAGATAAATTGAAAAAATCGGACCGGGAACAATTCCTGCGAAAGAAAGCAATGGAAATGAGGGATGAACGTGACCCCATCGAAGTGAATTTGCTGGACGAAAACGGCCAGCTTTATGGTAAAAAATATATCTATTACGAAAATTCGATCCTGCTCACGCAACTTCAGTACTACCCCTATGTCCAGCTATTGATCATTGCCCTTTTTGTATTGGTGACATTTGCGGTTTTTAACTATTCGCGTACATCAGAACAAAATCGTGTGTGGGTGGGGCTGGCAAAGGAAACGGCACACCAGCTGGGGACACCCTTGTCATCGATGATGGCATGGGTCGATTATCTGAAAACAACCTACAGGGACGATAAAAATATTGCCGATATGGATAAGGACCTGAGCAGGCTGGAAGTCGTCACGGCACGGTTCAGTAGTATAGGCAGCATGCCCCGCCTGGTGAGTCAGGATTTGCTTGCCATGGTGCAGGAAACGGTAGATTATCTGCAAATCAGGTTGTCAAAAAAAATCCAGATTCAGGTAGTAGCAGATTCCGTTCATCCACAGACGCACCTTAACCCGGAATTATTTTCCTGGGTACTTGAAAATTTGTGCAAGAATGCAGTAGATGCCATGGAAGGTCAGGGAAAGATTTTGATTGATATCCATGCACATGGACATCACCATTGGGCCGTTGATGTACGGGATACGGGCAAAGGGATTGCCAAAAATAAAATGAAGCAAGTGTTTAAGCCTGGCTTTACTACTAAAAAGAGGGGGTGGGGACTTGGGTTAACACTTGTAAAAAGGATAGTTGAAAATTACCATGGAGGTAAAATTTATGTGAAACACTCGGAACTAGGAAAGGGAACCACATTTCGGATCTTATTGCGTGCCTACAAGGGTGAGGCCACAGATGAAAAACAAACGCCAGCACATTTGGGTATATAATAACAGATAGTTATCCGTTCTTTTCCCATTTTATTAAAATGTACTTAATTTCGCACTCGATTTCACAACGTTCGTAAATAACCTATTTCAAATGGCAAATAAAGGAAAAGTCACCCAAATTATCGGCCCGGTAGTGGACGTTCGGTTCGATGCAGAAGGTGCCAAAGTCCCTAATATTTTAGATGCACTTACCGTCACCAAAAATGACGGCACAAAAGTAGTCCTTGAGGTTCAACAACACCTGGGAGAGGACACTGTCCGTACCATCGCAATGGATGCGACCGATGGAATGATGAGGGGTCAGGAAGTAGAAGATATGGGTTCGCCTATCCAGATGCCTATCGGAGAAGATATCAAAGGACGCCTTTTTAATGTAGTGGGCACGGCCATAGATGGTATACCACAGCCTGCAGCTACAAAGGGATTGCCTATCCACAGGTCAGCACCAAAATTTGAAGATTTATCTACTTCCACGGAAGTGCTTTTTACAGGGATCAAAGTGATTGACCTTATCGAACCCTACGCCAAAGGAGGTAAAATTGGCCTGTTTGGCGGGGCAGGTGTAGGAAAGACTGTATTGATTCAGGAATTGATCAATAACATCGCAAAAGCGTACTCGGGACTGTCTGTATTTGCCGGTGTAGGTGAGCGTACCCGCGAAGGAAATGACCTTCTTCGTGAGATGATTGAGGCTGGTATCGTTAACTATGGTGAAGGCTTTAAGCACTCAATGGAAGAAGGTGGATGGGATTTGAGCAAAGTAACCAGGGAAGACCTTAGGGAGTCAAAAGCAACCTTTGTGTTTGGTCAGATGAACGAACCTCCCGGAGCCCGTGCCCGTGTGGCCTTGTCCGGTCTTACCATTGCAGAGTATTTCCGTGATGGTGAAGGCACAGGCCAGGGAAAAGATATTCTTTTCTTTGTTGATAATATTTTCCGCTTTACACAGGCAGGTTCGGAAGTATCGGCCCTATTGGGAAGGATGCCTTCAGCGGTAGGTTACCAGCCAACATTGGCCACTGAAATGGGACTGATGCAGGAACGGATTACCTCTACCAAAAACGGATCCATTACGTCTGTACAGGCGGTATATGTACCTGCGGATGACCTTACAGACCCGGCTCCTGCCACTACGTTCTCCCACCTGGACGCCACAACGGTTCTTTCACGAAAAATTGCCGAGCTGGGGATTTATCCTGCGGTTGATCCACTTGACTCTACGTCACGGATCCTTACTGCCGACATCCTCGGGGACGAGCATTATAACTGTGCGCAACGTGTCAAAGAACTTTTGCAACGCTACAAAGAACTTCAGGATATTATTGCCATCCTGGGTATGGATGAATTGTCAGATGAAGATAAACTGGTCGTTCACAGGGCACGAAGGGTACAGCGTTTCTTGTCCCAGCCATTCCATGTAGCTGAACAATTCACAGGGTTGTCGGGCGTGTTGGTCGATATTAAAGATACGATCAAAGGATTTAATGAAATCATGGATGGTAAATGGGATCATTTGCCGGAAGCTGCGTTTAACCTGGTAGGAACTATCGAACAGGCTTCCGTAAAAGGTGAAAAATTATTGGCAGAAGCTAACGCCTGATAACCTATGTTTATAGAAGTTGTAACACCCGATGAAAAGATCTATGAAGGAGAAGTGGAAAGTGCTACTTTTCCCGGAAGTGACGGTTCTTTTCAGGTATTAAACAATCATGCCCCCATGATTTCTACTCTTGGAAAAGGAGATATGAAACTGGTACGTCTGGAAGAAAAAAAATTGAAGGAGACGCACATGCTGATTGAAGGGGGTGTGGTAGAAGTGCTAAATAACAAAGTGACCGTACTGGCTGAAAAAGTATACAGCGAGTAAGCTTACCATTTTAAAATAAATCAAAAGCCCGGGTTCTTGTGTATCCGGGCTTTTTCAATATATATCCGGCCGGATTTATCTATATTTTTAGTGACCCTGCAACGTTTTTTATACATTTATTGTCTAAGACGAATCGTAATCACCCCAATTTTGAAAATACTTGCCGCATTTGCCCTCTCGCTTCCCCTTATTGGCTTTGCCCAGTCCTATACCATTAGTGGATATATCAAGGATGCAGAGAGTGGTGAGAACCTGATTGGTGCCACGATCTATGACCTTGTGTCCAAAGAGGGAACCAGTAGCAATATTTATGGATTCTATAGCCTTACCCTGCCTGCCGATTCGGTTCGGTTACGATTTACGTATGTAGGGTATGAGCCGCAAATGCGGAATTTTTATTTACAGGAAAATACAAGTCAAAATGTACGCTTGCTCGCAGGTAATCTGCTGGAAGAAGTGGTGGTGACTGCCGAAGAAGCCATTGAAAATACACCACAGATGAGCAGGATGGAGGTGGGAATGGATCAAGTCAAATTGATGCCTGCCTTGTTGGGCGAACAGGACATTCTTAAGTCCATTCAGTTGCTGCCTGGTATCCAGACCGGTACGGAAGGTTCCAGCGGCCTTTATGTACGGGGCGGTGGGCCGGATCAAAACCTGATTTTACTTGACGGAGTCCCGGTCTATAACGCTTCCCATCTGTTTGGCTTTTTCTCGGTCTTTAACCCGGATGCCATCAACAAGGTATCCGTAATGAAAGGGGGATTCCCCTCGCGTTATGGTGGTCGCCTTTCTTCAGTTATTGATATTTCCATGAAGGAGGGGAATAATCAAAAATTAACCGGGAGTGGCTCAATAGGGATCATATCTTCCAAACTCACCCTGGAAGGACCGTTGGCAAATGAAAAGACATCTTTTATTATTTCGGGACGAAGAACTTATATTGACTTGTTGGCGCGTCCGATTATCCGTGCTTCTACTCAGGGGGATGAATTGTTTGGCTATTATTTTTATGACCTGAACGCAAAGATTAATCATACCTTTTCTGACCATGACAGGGTTTATCTGAGTGTATATACCGGTGACGATAAGTCCTATGCAAAGTCGAAAAATGATTATTATTTGAATGATACAAAATATATAGACCGAAATGAATTTGGCCTGCAATGGGGCAATATAATCACGGCTGCCCGATGGAACCATCTCTTTTCGCCCAGGCTTTTCAGCAACCTGACAACCACTTTCAGCAAATACAGATTTAGCATATTTGAAAATTACATGCGTGAAGTAATAGGTCCCGGAATAAATGAAACGTCAAACGAACATATCGAATATTCATCCGGGATTGCTGACGTTGCCCTCCGAATGGACTTTGACTATTTGCCAAACCCAGGCCAGGAGATCCGGTTTGGAGCCATGGCCATTCGCCATCGCTTTAATCCGGGCGTTCTGGCTTTTGCCTCTGGTGTGCATCAGGATACTACACTCGGTTCTATCCCCATTTATGCCAATGAATTTTCGGCCTATGCAGAGGATGACCTGACACTTGGTGAAAAAATACGGATTAATGCAGGACTGCATGGTTCGTTGTTTTATGTGGAGGGCAGAATGTACCCTTCCATTCAACCACGTATCTCAGCCCGGGTACAACTGCCAGGTTTTATTGGCCTCAAAGCATCTTATGCCGAGATGACCCAATTTATACACCTGCTTACCAATGCCAGTATTGGTCTGCCTACCGATTTGTGGGTACCTGCTACCCGTAATGTCCTGCCCCAGCAATCACGCCAGTGGGCCGCAGGACTGGCCCGAACATATGGGAAATATGAAATAAGCCTCGAAGGATACTACAAGACCATGCAAAACCTGATTGAATACAAAGACGGGGCCAGTTATTTTAATGCGTCCGGAAGCTGGCAGGATAAAATTGTATCGGGCCAGGGCGAAAGCTATGGATTGGAATTATTTGCGCAGAAAAAAACGGGGAAAATTAATGGGTGGGTTGGCTATTCCCTGTCCAGGACAACCCGTCAGTTTGATGAAATAAACTTTGGCCGAAGCTATCCCTATAAATACGATCGTCGACATGATGTAAGCATAGTAGGGATTTTTGACCTGAATGAGCATTTCCAGTTTTCGTCTACCTGGGTGTATGGATCCGGTAATGCCATTACCATGCCCCAGAAAACCTACGGAATGATTCCGGATATGAGAAGCCCGTACTATTTTATTTATAACAATAACCTGATCGAATACGGGGGCCGGAATAGCTACCGAATGCGCGCCTATCACCGGCTTGATCTTAGTATGACCTGGACAAAGGAAAAGGACAGGGTAAACACCTCATGGTCAGCGGGTGCCTATAACCTGTATAATCGCAAAAACCCGTTTTTTATCGACCTGTCGTATGATGCCGACGGCAATAAAAAATTCATCCAATACAGTTTGTTTCCACTGATCCCTTTTGTTAAATACAGTTTCGAGTTTTGATGAAAAAATTAGTTTATCTGCTTTCCCCATTCTTACTTATAGCCTGTGAAATGGTGTTGGATATCGATATACCGGAATTTGATCCGTCATTGGTCGTAAATGGTGTTTTTACCCCTGACAGTACGTTTTCTTTAATATTGTCACGTGATTTTTACATATTGGACAACCGTTCGGATGATTTGCAAAATGCGGGCGTGGATGGGGCAACGATCCGGTTATATGAAGATGAAAAGGAAATTGGCACCTTTTCGAAAGATTCAATTAGGCAAGCCCATGGGGCTGGTTTCTATGTATTGGATTATCATCCCGTACAGGGCAAAGCCTACCGGCTGGAAATAAACAAGGCCGGTTTTAATTCTGTTATGGCCATGGATCGTATCCCGGTTCGCACACCTGACATAAGCATATTGTCGGTAGATACGATTCAATCCGAATATGAAGCGGAAATTGATATCCGGCTACAAATCCATGACAGTCCGGGTAAGGATTTTTATGAGTTGCAAATGTATCAACTGGATTTTGGTTTGACCTTTCTGGGGGATTCGGTCACCGATATCAGTGAATATTTTACGCCGGCTTATTTTGAGTCAGACAATATCATTTTTGAATCATATATGTGGGAACGGAAAGTGTTTGGTGACGCACTTTTTGATGGGGGTCATTACGAAATTTTACTGAAGCTCAGGGGAGTGACATCCTACATCGATTATTTAAATGAAATGTATGGACTTGAGCTTAGGGGTCGTTTGGTACTGGAGGTGAAATCCATCTCGGAGGCCTATTATACGTATTTCCAGACTGCTGCCCTCCAGCGTAGTGTACGGGGCGATCCGTTTGCACAGCCAGTGCAGGTATATTCAAATGTGGAAAATGGGTATGGCATTTTTGCAGGATATTCTCCTTACAGGCTAGAGATCAGACCATAGGCTGGTCGTGCTGTTGATTGGGCAACGGAACCTGTATCATCAACTGGGTTCCCTTGCCAGGCTGTGAGGAGTACTCAAACTTGCCCTCAAGTAATTCTGTCCTTGATTTCATGGTAAACATCCCGCTCCCATTTTTTACTTGCGAACTATCAAAACCTTTTCCATTATCATCAAGGGTAATCACAAGTTCATGTTCATGCCCGATGAATTGCAGATCAATTTCCGTTGCTGTGGCATGCTTTGCTATATTTTGCAATCCTTCCTGTATAATCCGAAACAGGTGAAGGGCATATTGCCCGGAAACTTCCGGAAAGTCAATGAACTGGATATTCACGTTCTGATGTGTCGTTTCACAAAACCTGTTTACGTGTTTTTGGATCAGTGTCCGGAACCCTGACACGACCAGATCGTGTGGTATCATCTGAAATGACAACCGTCGGATGTCCTCGCAGAGCATATCAAACTCATGGTCTATTTCTTTCGTGGAGCCTGTTTGTTTGCCTACTTTTTTCTTGAGCAGGGAGAGCGTGCTGCCAATATGATCATGCAGTTCTGCAGCAATCCGTTCACGTTCCATTTCCCCACCCCTTATGTATTCCTGCATTAATTTATTTTGTTGCAAGGCTAGTTGATCCTTTAGCTTGTTTTTATTTTCGTTGATGGTCTTTATCTGAAAGATCATGGCACCGGACAAAATAATGATTTCGATAATGGAGCCGAGTTGGATGGGGTTTATTTTAAAAAGGGATTCTGATAGCAACCCATACTCGATCAGGATGTATAAAACAGCACCAACAGAAAGGGCCAAAAAAGCCAGTGAAATCAACAAGGCAATTTTTGGTTGGGCTTTCCAGGAAATAATGAGCACGTAAAAGATGGCAAGGATCAAAAACAGGGCAAAGGCATACAGCGTATTAAGGGCGAAAATGGAAAATTGATAATAGGTGGCATCAAATTCTTTATACAGGATCCAAAATACAGCTAAGGCTATCAGAAACCACATCGAGAAGGAGAGTGCCCGGAAGAGCCTGGGAGCAAAGTCCCGGAACTTTAAAAGCCTCCTGAAAAAATCAATGGACGTAATCAGCCAGATATCTGCAATGACGGAACGTGTATAGTTATTGAGCACGATCGATTCGGGGTACAAAAACTGAAAGGAAAATCCCAGCTGCGTAAAAAAATACAAGGACAGGGTTAGGACATAAAATGCATAGGATATGAAATTGTATTGCCAAAGAATAAAGCCGGTGAATAAACTTAGGATGCCTACGAACACTAGTATCCCAAAATATAAACCGTGTAAAAGGTTTGCGCGGTTTTCAATGTATTCAAAATAGTCATGTTCCCACAGTCGAAGTGGAAAACTCACAGACGCATATCGCTTGTTGATTAATAGCAAATAGGTTGCCGGTGTATTGGCTTCCAGTTTTATCGGGAAAATAAACCGACGGTTTTTGATGTTCCGATGGTCAAACGGGATTTTATCACCACCTACTGCCACTAATTCAGGCTGGTTGTTCTGGATGGAATAGAATGCCAGGCTATCGATATGCGGATTGTCCAGCTCAATGGAAAAAGTCCCCTCATGTTCAGCGTGGAGGCTAAACAGTATCCAGAAATAATCCTGCTGAAAACCCAATGAGGTCTTTGATTTGATTTCTTCCAGTTGGTGTGAAGTGATCCTTTTATAGGCCTCTGATGCCGTGATATTTTCTGCGGTCCGAAAAACCCGGGTGAATGGGTTTAGGCTGATTGAGGATGTAAATTTCGTATTTGCCTCGATATAAATCGTATCGCTGGCTTTCGTCAAGGATCCGAAAACTATCAAAATGGCGACCAGACTACTTTTTAACCAGGTTTGTTTTTTTAGCATAGTTCTGTACAGGTGCTTGCTATCCTATACCAGGTTGTTTTTGTGGGCATAGCTTACCAGTTCTGAAATTTTATTAAATGACAGCTTTTTGAGCATGTTTTTCCGGTGTGTGTCGACAGTGGAAGAACTAATCTGAAGCATGATTCCTATTTGCCTCGATGAACTGCCTTCTACGATTAATTTCAATATTTCCTTTTCGCGGACCGTTAACTTTACCAGAGATGAAAACCCGTCATCCATTTGTTCCCGTTCGGTTAGGCTGGTTTTTAAAATGGTTTCACTGATATAGAAATCTGCTGGTTGGGTTTTTAAAATTTCCAAAAGCTCTTTTTCATCGCTGTTTTTTAAAAAATACGCATTTCCACCCGACTTCCTTACTTCGTCTATCAGGTCAGCATCGTTGTACATCGTCATGACCAGTACATAGATGTTATTTTTATACTCCTTTACTTCCTTTAGTATTTCAATTCCATTTTTTCGCGGCATGTTCAGGTCAAGGATCAAAATGTCAGGCGCATGCTGTATCACATTGTATATGACAGACAAGCCATCCTCCGCCCAGCCGACTACTTCAAATCCCCGTATATTTTTCAGTAACGAGGACAAGCCAAGGCTAAACAGGGAATGGTCATCTGCAATCAGGACTTTCTTCATCGATACACACAACGCTAAGAATACGGGCTACGACTTACAGGATTAAAGCCAACAATACCCTTGTGAATCTCAAAGATTATCAAATATTAAAGTACAAACAAT